>NZ_JNXJ01000047.1:0-47637 GCF_000716625.1 Streptomyces bikiniensis
TGGTGGAGACGGTTCTCTTGGTCGAAAACCCATCTACCAGGGGTTTCGTCATGCTGTCAGGTCAACCGGCAAGCTCGCAAAGCAGGTTGAGAAACCCTCCGTGGCCGCCGGAATTCCGGCGGCCACGGCCTTTCGCTTTTCCACCCCGCTCCCCCGCGCCCCCCATTTCCGGGCAGCACGAAAAGCCCCGTGGTATTTCTATTCTTTGTATACGGTGCGCGTGTTAATTCCGGGCACTCGTCGTGTTGACGACGTGTTGCGAAACCCTCACACGTCCCCGCTCCGGCCTCTTGAGCCGGTGCAGCGGCGTCGAGCGCTCCACGTGCAGCGCGGTGAGGGCCCTCGCCCGCTCGGCGTCGCCGCGCGCCACGGCGTCCACGATCGCGCCGTGCTCGGCCCACGTCTCCACCGGCCGTTCGGGCTGCCCCACCGCGTACATCCACGCGATCTTGTGCCGCAGCTGGGTGAGCAGCGCCGTCAGCGGCGGGCTGCCGGAGGCCTGCGCGAGCGTCTCGTGGAACCAGCCGCCGAGCGAGCGCAGGTCCTCGCCCTGGCCGCGCCTGGCCCGCTCCTGCCCCAGTCTGACCAGGCCGCGCAGCACCTTGAGGTGGGCGTCGGTGCGCCGCTGCGCGGCCCGGGCGGCCCCCAGCGGTTCGAGCAGCGCCCGCATGTCGAGCAGGTCGGCCGCCTCCTGCTCGGTGGGCTCGGCGACGTGCGCGCCCGCGTGGCGCCGGGTGAGGACGAAGCCCTCGGACTCCAGGGTGCGCAGCGCCTCGCGGACCGGGACGCGGGAGACCCCGTATCGGCGGGCGAGCTGCTCCTCGGTCAGCCGGCTGCCCCGCTCAAGGACGCCGGAGACGATGTCGTCCCGGATCGCCGTGCATACCGAATGCGCGGGAATGCGCATGTCCGACCTCCGCCTTGGTCCGCGCGAGACAATTCGAGCGGCGCCTGTTCTGCGCCTGATCCGCGACTCTATTGCAGCATGCCGGAATTTCCGATGCCCCATGGAATCCCTGGCCGCCTTTCGGCGGACGAGGGGACGGCGAAAAGCCCCGGCTCAGCACGAGCCGGGGCTTTTGCGACGCGAGTGGGGCGGTGGGGCGGGTCAGACGGTGACGCCGCGGGCGCGGAGGTAGGAGATCGGGTTGATGTCGGAGCCGTAGTCGGCGCCCGTGCGCGCCTCGAAGTGGAGGTGCGGCCCGGTCGAGTTGCCGGTCGAACCCGAGATGCCGATCTGCTGGCCCGGCTCGACGGTCTGGCCGACGTACACCCCGATGGAGGAGAGGTGACCGTACTGGGTGTACGTGCCGTCGTGCATCCGGATGACGATGTTGTTGCCGTACGCGCCGCCCCAGCCGGCCTCGACGACGGTGCCGGAGCCGACGGAGACGACCCGGCTGCCGTAGGCGGCGTGGAAGTCGACGCCGGAGTGGCTGCCGGAGGACCAGAGCGAGCCGCCGGTCCTGTAGCCGGTGGAGACGTACGAGCCGGCGATGGGGAGCTGGAAGGAGTTCAGGCGGCGGCGCTCGGCCTCGCGGGCGGCGCGGGCCCTCTCCTCGCGGATCTCCTTGGCGCGGGCCTCGGCCTTGCGCTTCGCCTCGGCGCGGGCCTTCTGCTCGGCGAGGGCCTCGAAGGCCTCGCGGTCCTGGGCGTCGGCCTGGGCGTTGAGCCGGTCGACGAGGGAGTCCTCGGTGATCACCTTGGTGAGCCCGGTGTCCTCGGGGGAGCGGTTGTCCGTGTCGGCGGCGAGCGCCGGGGAGGCGAGGGTTCCGATGACGCCGGTGGTGGCGAGGGTCGCCGCGCCGGCGATGCCCGCGCCACGGCGCGCCATCCGGCTCGAACCACGATGCTTCCCGGTGGCACGGGTGAACGCCATGAAGACGTTGTTCCTTTCCTTCCTTCTCGCCTACCGGGTTAGCTGACGGGTTCGGAGCAGGAAGGTCTCCTACGGGCCCCTCCGCACGAGGCGAAGGCGTCCGATTCACCCCAGGGACTGCGTGGGTCCCCGGCTCCCCAGGCTCGCGCCTGACGGGGACTCGGCGATGACTGTCCGGTGCCGCGGGCGCGGCGGGTGCAACTGGCGAACAGCCGCACCGACGCTATGCGGAGCCCCAGTCGATCACCAACCGAACATGGTCTTTTGTAAGGCATGCCACAGGGCAGATGATCACGCTTGCTTTCAATCCGGACAATTCGCCGGAGGGTTTCCGCGCGACCCCCGCACGGGACTCGCACGGACGGGCGAAGGGCCCTGACCTTCCGTCACGCCGGGGCCCTCCGTCCGCTCGTCCGTTCGTCCGCCCGTCCTGTCAGCCGGTGACGACGGTCACTTCACCGATGCCGAGCGCCCGCACCGGCTCCGCGATCTGCGCCGCGTCGCCCACCAGGACCGTGACGAGCCGGTCCACCGGGAAGGCGCTGACCACGGCCGCGGTCGCCTCGACGGTGCCGGTCTCGGCCAGGCGCGCGTACAGCTGGGCCTGGAAGTCGTCCGGGAGGTGCTGCTCCACCTGGTCGGCGAGCGTCCCGGCCACGGAGGCGGCCGTCTCGTACTTGAGCGGCGCCACCCCCACCAGGTTCTGCACGGCGGTCTCCCGCTCGGCGTCCGTGAGCCCCTCGGCGGCCAGGGTGCGCAGCACCTTCCACAGGTCGTCCAGGGCGGGGCCCGTGTTGGGGGTGTCGACGGAGCCGCTGATGGCGAGCATCGCCGCGCCGTTCCCCCCGGCGTCCGAGCGGAGCACCTGCCCGAAGGCCCGCACGCCGTACGTGTAGCCCTTCTCCTCGCGCAGGACCCGGTCCAGACGCGAGGTCAGGGTGCCGCCGAGGCAGTACGTGCCGAGGACCTGGGCCGGCCAGACGCGGGCGTGCCGGTCGGGGCCGATCCGACCGATGAGGAGCTGGGTCTGGACGGCGCCGGGGCGGTCCACGATGACGACCCGGCCGGTGTCGTCGGCGGTGATCGGCGGCATCGGCAGCGGCTCGCCCGGCTCACCGGTCCAGGCGCCCAGGGTCTCCGCGAGGACCTTCTCCAGGTCGACGCCGGTCAGGTCGCCGACGACCACGGCGGTGGCCGTGGCGGGCCGCACGTGCGCCTCGAAGAAGGCGCGGACCGCGGCGCCGTCGATCGCCGCGACGGTCTCCTCGGTGCCCTGGCGCGGCCGGGACATCCGGGAGTCGGCCGGGAACAGCTCCTTGGAGAGCTGCTTGGCGGCGCGCCGGGCCGGGTTGGCCGTCTCGTGGGGGATCTCGTCGAGGCGGTTGCGCACCAGGCGCTCGACCTCGGTGTCCAGGAACGCCGGGGCGATCAGGGCCTCGGCGAGCAGCCCGAGCGCCTTGGGCAGCCGGGAGACCGGGACCTCCAGGGAGACCCGTACGCCCGGGTGGTCGGCGTGCGCGTCGAGCGTGGCGCCGCAGCGCTCCAGCTCGGCCGCGAACTCCTCGGCGCTGTGCTTGTCGGTGCCCTCGGAGAGCGCGCGGGCCATGATGGTGGCCACGCCGTCGAGGCCGGCGGGCTCGGCGTCCAGCGGGGCCGGCAGGTAGAGCTCCACGGCGACGACCTGCTGGCCGGGGCGGTGGCTGGTGAGGACGGTCAGACCGTTCTCCAGGGTGCCGCGGTCCGGGGCCGGGAAGGCCCAGGGGCGGGCGGTGCCCGGCGCCGGCTGCGGGTGGAACTCCATGCTCGTCAAAGACGCGGCAGCGTCGGTCACTGGTCCGCTCCCTCTTCCTCGTCGCTGTCGCTCTGTTCGGTGCCCACCGGCTCGTAGACCAGGACCGCGCGGTTGTCCGGGCGCAGCCGGGCCGCGGCGGCCTCCCGGACCTCCTCGGCGGTGATGTCGAGGACGCGGTCGACGGCGGTGAGGGCGAGCTGCGGGTCGCCGAACAGCACGGCGAACCGGCACAGTTCGTCGGCGCGGCCCGCGACGGTGCCGAGCCGGTCCAGCCACTCGCGCTCCAGCTGGGCCTGCGCGCGCTCCATCTCCTCGGGCGTGGGGCCCTCGGCGGCGAACCGGGCGAGCTCCTCGTCCACGGCGGCCTCGATCTCGGGGACCTCGACGCCGCCGGACGTCTTGACGTCCAGCCAGCCGAGCGAGGGCGCCCCGGCGAGCCGCAGCAGGCCGAAGCCGGCGGCGACGGCCGTGCGGTCCCGGCGGACCAGGCGGTTGTGCAGCCGGGAGGACTCCCCGCCGCCCAGGACCGTCAGGGCCAGGTCGGCGGCGTCGCACTCGCGCGTGCCGTCGTGCGGCAGCCGGTAGGCGGCCATCAGGGCGCGCGCCGGGACCTCCTCCTCGACGACCTCGCGCAGCTGCTCGCCGATGACGTCGGGCAGCGAGCCGTCGCGCGGGGCCGGCTTGCCGTCGTGGGACGGGATGGAGCCGAAGTACTTCTCGATCCAGGCGAGGGTCTGCGCCGGGTCGATGTCGCCGACGACGGAGAGCACCGCGTTGTTCGGGGCGTAGTACGTGCGGAAGAACTCCCGCGCGTCCTCCAGGGTGGCCGCGTCCAGGTCGGCCATGGAGCCGATCGGCGTGTGGTGGTAGGGGTGGCCCTCCGGGTAGGCGAGGGCGGTCAGCTTCTCGAAGGCCGTGCCGTACGGCACGTTGTCGTAGCGCTGGCGGCGCTCGTTCTTGACGACGTCCCGCTGGTTCTCCATGGACTCGTCGTCCAGGGCGGCGAGCAGCGAGCCCATGCGGTCGGCCTCCAGCCAGAGCGCGAGCTCCAGCTGGTGCGTGGGCATGGTCTCGAAGTAGTTGGTGCGCTCGAAGCTCGTCGTGCCGTTGAGCGAGCCGCCCGCGCCCTGCACCAGCTCGAAGTGGCCGTTGCCGTGGACCTGCTTCGAGCCCTGGAACATCAGGTGCTCGAAGAGGTGGGCCAGCCCCGTGCGGCCCCGGACCTCGTGGCGCGAGCCGACGTCGTACCAGAGGCAGACCGCGGCGACCGGGGTCAGGTGGTCCTCCGAGAGCACCACGCGCAGGCCGTTCGCCAACCGGTGCTCGGTCGCTGTCAGGCCGCCGGAGCCGGCCTCGGCCGTGGCCGTGTGACCCATGGGCATGTACGTCCCTTCGATCGCGATGTGAAAAAGTCCTGCCACTGTATGCAAGCGCGCCGACACCTGGCGAAGTTCCCGTCCCGCCGAGATGTCCCTCTTCCGGGTCGCGGTCGGCGTTGTCGGTGGCACGGTCCACAATGGTCCGCGTCAGATCAACCTTGTTGGTGAAGGAGCCGCAGCCGCGATGGCCCGCCGCAGCACGAAGACACCGCCGCCGGACGACGCGTACGAGGAGAGGATCCTCGACATCGACGTCGTCGACGAGATGCAGGGCTCCTTCCTCGAGTACGCGTACTCGGTGATCTACTCGCGCGCGCTCCCGGACGCCCGCGACGGCATGAAGCCCGTCCAGCGCCGCATCGTCTACCAGATGAACGAGATGGGGCTGCGCCCCGACCGCGGCTTCGTGAAGTGCGCCCGGGTCGTCGGCGAGGTGATGGGCAAGCTGCACCCGCACGGCGACGCGTCGATCTACGACGCGATGGTCCGCATGGCGCAGCCCTTCTCCATGCGCCTCCCGCTCGTCGACGGCCACGGCAACTTCGGCTCCCTCGGCAACGACGACCCGCCGGCCGCCATGCGGTACACCGAGTCGCGGATGGCCCCGGCCGCGCTGCTCATGACCGAGTCCATCGAAGAGGACACGGTCGACTTCGCGCCGAACTACGACGGCCAGGAGAAGGAGCCGGCGGCGCTGCCCGCCGCCTACCCGAACCTGCTGGTCAACGGCGCGTCCGGCATCGCGGTCGGCATGGCGACCAACATGCCCCCGCACAACCTCGGCGAGGTCGTCGCGGCCGCCCGCCACCTGATCCGGCACCCGAACGCCGACCTCGAGACGCTGATGCGCTTCGTGCCCGGCCCCGACCTGCCGACCGGCGGCCGGATCGTCGGCCTCTCCGGGATCAAGGACGCGTACGCGACGGGGCGCGGCTCCTTCAAGATCCGCGCCACCGCGACCGTGGAGACCGTCACGGCGCGCCGCAAGGGCATCGTCGTGACCGAGCTGCCGTTCACGGTCGGCCCCGAGAAGGTCGTCTCCAAGATCAAGGACCTGGTCGGCTCCAAGAAGCTCCAGGGCATCGCGGACGTCAAGGACCTCACCGACCGCAGCCACGGCCTGCGCCTGGTCATCGAGGTCAAGAACGGCTTCGTGCCCGAGGCGGTCCTGGAGCAGCTCTACAAGCTGACGCCGATGGAGGAGTCCTTCGGCATCAACAACGTGGCGCTCGTCGACGGGCAGCCGCTCACCCTCGGCCTCAAGGAGCTCCTGGAGGTCTACCTGGACCACCGCTTCGAGGTGGTCCGCCGCCGCTCCGAGTTCCGCCGCACCAAGAAGCGCGACCGGCTCCACCTGGTCGAGGGCCTGCTCGTGGCCCTGCTCGACATCGACGAGGTCATCCGCCTCATCCGGGAGAGCGAGAACTCGGCACAGGCCAAGGAGCGCCTGATCGAGCGCTTCTCCCTGAGCGAGATCCAGACGCAGTACATCCTGGACACCCCGCTGCGCCGCCTCACCAGGTTCGACCGGATCGAGCTGGAGGGCGAGCGGGACCGCCTCAACGGCGAGATCGACGAGCTGACCGGGATCCTGGAGTCCGACGCGGAGCTGCGCAAGCTGGTCTCGGCGGAGCTGGCCGCGGTCGCCAAGAAGTTCGGCACGGACCGCCGGACCGTCCTGCTCGAATCGGCCGGCACGCCCGTCGCGGCCACGTCCCTCCAGGTCGCGGACGACCCGTGCCGGGTGCTGCTCTCCTCGACCGGCCTGCTGGCGCGTACGGCGACGGAGGAGCTGCCGCCCACCGACCCGGACGCGAAGCGGGTCAAGCACGACGTGATCGTGTCGGTGGTGGCCGCCACCCAGCGCGGCGACATCGGCGCGGTGACCTCGGCCGGCCGGCTGCTGCGGATCTCGGTGATCGACCTGCCGCAGCTGCCGGACACCGCGTCCGTCCCGAACCTGGCGGGCGGCGCGCCGCTGTCGGAGTTCGTCTCCCTGGAGGCGGACGAGACGGTGGTCTGCCTGACCACCCTCGAAGAGGCCTCGCAGGGGCTCGCCCTCGGCACGCTCCAGGGCGTGGTGAAGCGGGTGGTGCCGGACTATCCGGCGAACAAGGACGAGCTGGAGGTCATCACCCTCAAGGACGGTGACCGGATCGTCGGCGCGACCGAGCTGCGGACGGGCGAGGAGGACCTGGTCTTCATCACCTCCGACGCCCAGCTGCTGCGCTACCCGGCCTCCCAGGTGCGGCCCCAGGGCCGGCCCGCGGGCGGCATGGCGGGCGTCAAGCTGGCCGCGGGCGCCGAGGTCCTCTCGTTCACGGCGGTCGACCCGGCGTCGGACGCGGTGGTCTTCACGGTCGCGGGCTCCACGGGCGCCCTGGACTCCTCCGTCGGCGCGTCGGCGAAGCTGACGCCCTTCGACCAGTACCCGCGCAAGGGGCGTGCGACCGGCGGCGTCCGCTGCCAGCGCTTCCTGAAGGGCGAGGACGTCCTGACCCTGGCCTGGGCGGGCGCCGCCCCGGCCCGCGCAGCCCAGAAGAACGGCACCCCGGTCGAGCTCCCGGAGATCGACCCCCGCCGCGACGGCTCGGGCACCCCGCTGGCGAAGCCGGTGGAGGTGCTGGCGGGTCCGGCCAGCTAGAGCACCGTCAGGAGGAGTCGGAAGAGGCCCTAGAACAGGGTCTCCTCCGGCTCCTCCTCCGTCTGCGGCACGTATCGCAGCAGGCCCCACATGCCGGACTCGTCGGGCACGTCGTGCGGGCCGCTCAGCTCGCAGGCGGCGAGTTCCTTGCGCAGGCCGGCCGCGTCGATGCCGGAGCCGATCAGGACGAGCTGGGTGAGGCGCTCCTCACCGGCGGGCCAGGGCTCCGGGTAGAAGCGCAGGAAGCGTCCGACGGCGTGCACGGTGTAGCGGTTGGCCGGGTCGGCGGCGCCGAGGTCGACGAAGCCCTTGATCCGGTAGAGCCCTTCGGGACGGGAGTCGAGGAACGTCATCAGGCGGCGCGGGTGGAGCGGCGTCGAGGCCGTCAGCGAGACGGTCTCGTAGGACGCGTGCGCGTGGTCGTCGGCGTCGTCGGAGCCGTACAGGACGTCCTCGATGGACATCTGGCCCTCGATCTCGCCGTCCGGCACGACCCGGTCGAAGAGCAGTTCCGGGTCGACGCGGCCGTGGGAGGCCTCGATCACGGCGGCGCGTCCGGCGAGGCCCGCGACCGTCTCCCGTACGCTCCGCAGCTCGTCGGCGGAGACCCGGTCGGCCTTGTTGACGACCACGAGGTCGGCGACGGCCAGGTGCCGGTCGGTCCCGGGGTGGCGGTGGCGGGTGGCCCCGAACTCGGCCGCGTCGACGACCTGGACGAGCCCTCCGTACACGATCCGCTCGTTCTCGCTGGCGAGGACCATGCGGACCAGTTCCTGCGGCTCCGCGAGTCCGCTCGCCTCGATCACGATCACGTCGAGCCGGGACTCGGGCCGGGTCAGGACCTCCAGGTACTCGTCGAGTTCACTGGCGTCCACGGCGCAGCACAGGCAGCCGTTGCCGAGGGAGACGGTGGAACCGACCTGGCCGGCGACGGTCATCGCGTCGATGCCGATGTCGCCGAAGTCGTTGACCATGACCCCGATGCGGGTGCCCCGGGCGCTGCGCAGCAGATGGTTGAGGAGCGTGGTCTTCCCGGCCCCGAGGAACCCGGCCAGGACGACGACGGGGATCTGCTGCGTGGTCAAGGGACGTGCCTCCGGTCGTGCTCGGTCGTGGTGCCCGCGGGGTGCCGCTCGGCCGCTCCGCGGAAAGGCCCAGGATAGGCGGGCCGCGGGCCGGTGACGGGCCCCCGGGGGCGACGCGGGTGCGTACGTACGGGACGGGTTTCGGTCCCTCGGGGCGGGTGCCCCGGGACGGACTGCGGTCTCTTGGGCCCTACCCCCGCTCCGGCACCGCACGCCTTCCCTCCCCCTCCCCCCCTCCCCACCTCCGCTCATTTCCGGTGCCGGGGCGTGGCCCCGTACCTTTTCGGGCATGAACCCCGTACGGACCGGATCCCCGCGCCCCCGCACGCGCCGCCGGCGGTTCGGGTGGCCCCGGCGGGTGTTCTCGCAGGTCCTGCTGATGCAGCTGGCCGTCGCGACCGGGGTGACCGTCCTCGCCACCGGCTTCTTCCTGGCCCCGCTGAGCGCGCAGCTCGACGACCAGGCCATGCGGCGGGCCCTGGCCATCGCCGGGACCACCGCGTCGCCCCGACTCGCCGCCGACCTCACCGCCGGGCCGCCGTCCGCGCGGGGCCCGGTGCAGACGGAGGCCGAGCGGGTACGGGCCTCCACGGGCGCCGAGTACGTCGTCGTCATGGACGTGCGCGGGGTGCGCTGGTCGCATCCCGACCCCGTACAGATCGGCAGGGTCGTCTCCACCGACCCGAGCGAGGCCCTGGCCGGGCGGGAGGTCATGGAGATCGACAGCGGCACCCTCGGCCGGTCGGCGCGCGGCAAGGTGCCGCTGCGCGACGCGGACGGGCGGACCGTCGGCGCGGTCTCCGTCGGCATCGAGTACGACAGCGTCCGCGACCGGCTCCTCGGCGCGATCCCCGGTCTCCTCGCCTACGCGGGCGGCGCGCTCGCGGCCGGGGCCCTGGCCGCGTACCTGATCTCCCGGCGGCTCCAGCGGCAGACCCACGACCTGGCCTTCTCGGACATCTCCGCGCTCCTCGCCGAACGCGAGGCCATGCTGCACGGCATCCGGGAGGGCGTGGTGGCCCTGGACCGCAACGGTTCCGTACGGCTCGTGAACGACGAGGCGCAGCGGCTCCTCGGCCTCGGTCCCGAGGCGGCGGGGCGGCCGCTCGACGAGGTCCTCGGCCGGGGCCGTACCGCCGACGTCCTGGCGGGCCGGGTCACCGGCGAGGACCTGGTCACGGTCCGGGGGCACCGGGTGCTGATCGCGAACCGGATGCCCACGGACGACGGCGGCGCGGTGGCGACCCTCCGCGACCGCACGGAGCTGGAGCACCTCGGCCGCGAGCTGGACGCCACGCGGGGTCTCATCGACGCCCTGCGCGCCCAGGACCACGAGCACGCCAACCGGATGCACACCCTCCTCGGCCTCCTGGAGCTGGAGATGCACGAGGAGGCGGTGGAGTTCGTCACCGAGGTGGTCGGGGTACACCGGGCCACCGCCGAGCAGGTCACCGAGAAGGTCCACGACCCGCTCCTGGCCGCGCTGCTCGTCGGCAAGGCCACCGTCGCCGCCGAGCGCGGCGTCTCGCTGCGGATCGCGCCGGACTCGCTGCTTCCGGACCGGCTGGTCGACCCGCGCGAACTGGTCACCGTCGTCGGCAACCTGGTCGACAACGCCCTGGACGCGGCCGCCGGCACCCCGGACGCCCGGGTCGGCGTCTCCTTCCGCTGCGAGGACCGTACGGTCGTGCTGCGGGTCTCGGACAGCGGCCCGGGGGTGCCGGAGGAGCGGCGCGAGCTGATCTTCACCGAGGGCTGGACGACGAAGGCCCTTCCGTCCCACGGGAAGCGGGGGCTCGGGCTCGCCCTGGTGCGCCGGCTCGCCGGGCGCCGGGGCGGTGCCGCGACCGTGGCCGAGGGGCCCGGCGGCGGGGCCGAGTTCACCGTCGTGCTCCCCGACGCCCTGAGCTACGCCCCGGTCGTCCCGGAACCCGCCGAGGAGGCGCGATGACCGACGTCCTCATCGACGTGCTCGTGGTGGACGACGACGTGCGGGTGGCGCGGATCAACGCCGCCTACGTCGCCAAGGTGCCCGGCTTCCGGGTCGTCGCCACCGCCCATTCGACCGCCGGGGCGCTCGCCGTCCTGGACGAGCGGCCGGTGGACCTGGTCCTCCTGGACCACTACCTGCCGGACGAGAACGGCCTCGCGGCGGTACGGAAGCTCCGCGCGCGCGGCCACCAGTGCGACGTGATCATGGTGACGGCGGCCCGGGACGTGGCCACCGTGCAGGCGGCGATGCGGCACGGCGCCCTCCAGTACCTGGTGAAGCCGTTCAACTTCGCCGGTCTGCGCGGGAAGCTGGAGGCGTACGCGGCGCTCCGCCGCACCCTGGCGGGCGGCGGTGAGGCCGAGCAGGCGGAGGTGGACCGGATCTTCGGGGTCCTGGCGGCGGGCTCCGTCGCCCCCGACCTGCCGAAGGGGCACTCCCCCACCACGGCCGAGCTGGTCCGGCAGGTGCTGCTCGCCGCCGGCGGGCCGCTGTCCGCGCAGGAGATCGCCGAGCGGTCCGGCGTCAGCCGCCAGACCGCGCAGCGCTACCTCAAGCTCCTGGAGCGGACCGGCCGGGTACGCCTGTCGCTCCGGTACGGCGAGACGGGACGCCCCGAACACCGGTACGCCTGGGCGAGCTCACCGCCCACCGGCTGACACGGGCCGGGAGGGTTCCGTACGGATCAGACCGCTCCCGCGCCGGTCAGCGCCCGCACCTCGGTCTCCGCGTGCCGCGCCTCGTCGGGCGGCTCGGTCGAGGTGACCGTGCCGACCCATCCGGCGAGGAAGCCGAGCGGGACGGAGACCAGGCCCGGGTTCTGCAGCGGGAAGAGGTGGAAGTCGACGCCGGGGAACAGCGACTCGGGGCTGCCGGAGACGACCGGCGAGACCAGGACGAGCAGGACGGCGGGGACCAGCCCGCCGTACACCGCCCAGACCGCGCCCCTGGTCGTGAACCTGCGCCAGAACAGCGAGTAGAGCAGCACCGGCAGGTTGGCGGAGGCCGCGACGGCGAAGGCCAGGCCGACGAGGAAGGCCACGTTCAGGTCGCTGGCGAGCAGTCCGAGGCCGATGGCGGCGGCGCCGATCACCACCGCGGCGACCCGGGCCACGGCCACCTCGCTGTACTGCTTCGCGTGCTTGCGGCGCAGCGAGGCGTACAGGTCGTGGGCGACGGAGGCCGAGGAGGCGAGGGTGATCCCCGCGACGACCGCGAGGATGGTCGCGAAGGCGACGGCGGCGACGACCGCGAAGAGCACCGTGCCGCCGGTGGAGCCCGCGCCGCCCCCGAGGTCGAGCGCGAGCAGCGGTACGGCGGTGTTCCCGGCCGCGTTGGACGCCCGGACCTCGTCGGGACCGATCAGGGCGGCGGCGCCGAAGCCGAGCACGATCGTCATCAGGTAGAAGCTGCCGATGAGCCCGATGGACCAGACGACGGAGCGGCGGGCGGCACGGGCGGTCGGCACGGTGTAGAAGCGCGACAGGATGTGCGGCAGGCCGGCGGTGCCCAGGACCAGGGCGAGGCCGAGGCTGATGAAGTCGAGGCGGGCCGTCCAGTCCCCGCCGTAGCGGAGCCCTGGGGCGAGGAAGTCCGTTCCGTGGCCGCTGCGTTCGGCCGCGGTCGAGAGCAGGCTGTTCACGTCGCCGTGGAAGCGGAACAGGACGAGGAAGGTGAGCGCGACCGTGCCCGCCATGAGCAGGACCGCCTTGACGATCTGGATCCAGGTGGTGGCCCGCATGCCGCCGAGCGACACGTAGATCACCATCAGCGCGCCCACCCCGATCACCGTCCAGGAGCGGGCCGCCTCACTGGTGCCGCCGAGGAGCAGGGCGACCAGGCTTCCGGCGCCGACCATCTGCGCCACCAGGTAGAGCACGGAGACGGCCACCGAGGACGTTCCGGCGGCGATCCGCACGGGCCGCTCGGCCATGCGCGCGGCGACGACGTCGGCCAGGGTGAACCGCCCGCAGTTGCGGACCAGTTCGGCGACGAGGAGGAGGACGACGAGCCAGGCGACGAGGAAGCCGACGGAGTACAGCATGCCGTCGTAGCCGTAGAGGGCGATCAGCCCGGAGATGCCGAGGAAGGAGGCCGCCGACATGTAGTCGCCGGCGATGGCGAAGCCGTTCTCCATGGGCGAGAAGAGGCGCCCTCCGGCGTAGAACTCCTCCGCCGAACCGCGCCGGCTGCGGCTCACCCAGGTGGTGATGCCCAGGGTCACGGCGACGAAGACGCTGAACAGCACGAGCGCCAGGGTCTGGTGGTCTCCGGTCATCGCCGCACCACCCCTCGGGTCATCTCCTGGGTGTCCCAGCGCAGTTCGAGGGCCGCCCGGTCCCTGCGCAGCCTCGCGTGGCGCGCGTACGCCCAGGTGAGCAGGAAGGTGGTGAGGAACTGGCCGAGGCCCGCGACCATCGCCACGTTCACCGCTCCGGCGACCGGCCGGGCCATGAGCTCCGGCGCGGCGGTCGCCGCCACGACGTAGGCGAGGTACCAGGCCAGGAAGGCGAAGGTGGCGGGGAAGACGAACCGGCGGTAGCGGCGGCGCACTTCCTGGAAGGCGGGGCTCCGCTGGACCTCCAGATAGATCTCCGCCGCGCTGGGGACCCGCTGTCGCGGCACCGCGCCCGGGTGACCGCCTCCGGTCGCCCCGCTCTCCGCCCGCCCGTCCCGGCCGGGGGCCGGCGCGTCGTCCCAGGGGTCGTCGACCGGCACCGCCGAAGCGCCGCGCCCCTCCTGCTTGTCCACCTGCTCCACCGGGTCCAACTCTCCTTGTCAGCGAACCGTTCCGGCCGCGTGCACAAGGATGGACAGAGCAGGAACTTCCCGGACTCTTCTCCTCCCCCACTTCACCTCATCAGGTGACTCTTTTCCCAGGTGGCCTGACAAAACCGTGCTGATATGCGTACCGCACGGCCCGTGGGCGGAGCACTCGGCCCCACCCACGGACGGGGTCCCTCAGGCGTCGATGCGCGAGCGGTCGAGGGTGGCCGCGGAGCTGGTGATGAACTCCTTGCGGGGGGCGACGTCATTGCCCATGAGGAGGTCGAAGACCTGCTCCGAGGCCTCCAGGTCGCCGATGTTGATCCGGCGCAGGGTGCGGTGGCGCGGGTCCATCGTGGTCTCCGCGAGCTGGTCGGCGTCCATCTCGCCCAGGCCCTTGTAGCGCTGGATGGAGTCCTTGTAGCGGACGCCCTTGCGCTGGAACTCCAGCAGGGTCTGACGCAGCTCGCTGTCCGAGTACGTGTAGACGTACTTGTCCTGGCCCCGCTTCGGCTGCACGAGCTCGATGCGGTGCAGCGGGGGGACGGCCGCGAAGACGCGCCCGGCCTCGACCATGGGCCGCATGTACCGCTGGAAGAGCGTGAGGAGCAGCGTGCGGATGTGGGACCCGTCGACGTCGGCGTCGGTCATCATGATGACCTTGCCGTAGCGGGCCGCGTCGATGTCGAAGGTGCGGCCCGAGCCCGCTCCTATGACCTGGATGATCGCGCCGCACTCGGCGTTCTTGAGCATGTCCGCGACGGACGACTTCTGGACGTTGAGGATCTTGCCGCGGATCGGCAGCAGGGCCTGGAACTCGCTGTTGCGGGCGAGCTTGGCCGTGCCGAGGGCCGAGTCGCCCTCGACGATGAAGAGCTCGCTGCGCTCCACGTCGTCGCTGCGGCAGTCGGCCAGCTTGGCCGGCAGGGAGGAGGACTCCAACGCGGTCTTCCTGCGCTGCGCCTCCTTGTGCTGGCGGGCCGCGATCCGGGTCCGGGCCGCGGCGACGGCCTTCTCCAGGACGGCGCGGGCCTGCGCCTTGGCATCCCGCTTGGTGGAGGTGAGGAAGGCCTTGAGCTCCTTGGCCACCACGTTCGCCACGATCCGGCGGGCGGCGGAGGTGCCGAGGACCTCCTTGGTCTGGCCCTCGAACTGCGGCTCCGCGAGGCGCACGGTCACGACGGCCGTGAGCCCCTCCAGGGCGTCGTCCTTGACGATGTCGTCCTCGGCGACGCGCAGCATCTTGGCCGAGCGCAGCACCTCGTTCACCGTCCTGGTGACGGCCTGCTCGAAGCCGGAGACGTGGGTGCCGCCCTTGGGGGTGGCGATGATGTTGACGAAGGACTTGATCGTGCTGTCGTAGCCGGTGCCCCAGCGCAGGGCGACGTCGACGGCGAGCTCGCGGGTGACCTCGGTCGGGGTCATGTGGCCGCGCTCGTCGAGGACCGGGACGGTCTCCTTGAAGGTGCCCTGTCCGGTGAGGCGCTGGATGTCGCAGACGGCCCTGTCCTGCGCGAGGTACTCGCAGAACTCGCTGATGCCCCCGTCGAAGCGGAAGGTCTCCTCGCTCTTGCCGACGCCGGCCAGGTCCCGCTCGTCGCGGACGACGATGGTGAGGCCGGGGACGAGGAAGGCGGTCTGCCGGGCGCGCTGGTGGAGCGTCTCCAGGGAGAGCTTGGCGTCCTTGAGGAAGATCTGGCGGTCGGCCCAGTAGCGGACACGGGTGCCGGTGCGGGTCTTGGGGATCCGCTTGCCCTTGCGGAGGCCGTTGGCCGGGTCGAAGGGGCTGTCGGGGCCCTGCTCCGTGAAGACGCCGGGGACGCCGCGGCGGAAGCTGATCGAGTGGGTCGCGCTGTTCCGGTCGACCTCGACGTCGAGGCGGGCCGACAGGGCGTTGACCACGGAGGCGCCGACGCCGTGCAGACCGCCGGACGCCGCGTACGAGCCGCCGCCGAACTTTCCGCCGGCGTGCAGCTTGGTCATGACGACCTCGACGCCCGAGAGGCCGGTCTTCGGCTCGACGTCGACGGGGATGCCCCGGCCGTTGTCCCGGACCTCGACGGAGCCGTCCTCGTGGAGGACGACCTCGATGTGGTCGCAGTAGCCGCCGAGGGCCTCGTCGACGGAGTTGTCGATGATCTCCCAGATGCAGTGCATCAGGCCGCGGCTGTCGGTGGACCCGATGTACATGCCGGGGCGCTTGCGGACCGCTTCGAGCCCTTCCAGTACGAGCAGGTGCCGCGCGGTGTAGTTGGAACCGTCACGGTCTGCGGTCAGCAGCGCACTGGACGGCACGGACGTCTCGGCGGTCACGCGGTTCGCTCCTCGCTGAATTTGAAATCTGGCCCGATGGGTAAGGCCCGGCGTCGGTCACCGGCTTCAGAGGGTACCGATGCCTGGTAGAGCCGTTGTCACGCCACCCTCCCCGGTTCCTCATGCTAGTCCAGCTTCGCATGTACGTTCGATCCCTCGATCGGGTGACGTGAACATCACGTTCCCTTCCAGGCATGAACCATTTAGGCTCCGGGCACGTCCTCATGAACAACCGGCAACCACGCCGGGAGGGCCTGACCGAGACAAGCAACGCGAAATCCGTAGAGCGACGCAATACGGCTCATTCGCCGCCAACCGGCAGCAGACAGCCACCTTGGAAGAAGTTTCAAGGAAAAGGCACGAGCGGGAACGTTTTCGGCCTGGTTGGATGTTGACCCTGGTACGACAGCTCGTCGAGCTAGAGAAGAGGCGACGTGACTACTGTTCTGACCCCCGCGAGCCCCCTGACGGCCGCTGACCGCTGCGACCGCTGCGGCGCCCAGGCTTACCTGCGTGTCGTCCTGACCAGCGGAGGTGACTTGCTCTTCTGCGCCCACCACGGACGTAAGTTCGAGCCGGAACTCAAGAAGATCGCCGTTGAGATACAGGATGAGACGGACCGGCTCACGGACGTGCCGGCCCGCACGGTGGGCGACGAGCACTGACGCCCCGCATCCACGACGAGCCCAGGGCCGGTCGCTGACCGGACGGCGGGCGGTCACCCCCCTACTGCGGGGAGTGACCGCCCGTTCTCGTATCCGGACCCTTTCGGAAGAGGCTTCCGGAGCCCGGCTCACGGGCACTTCCGTAGCCCCTTCCGGAGGCCGGCTCACGGGCGCTTCCGCGGCCCCTTCCGGAACCCGACCCGAGGGGGTCTTCCCGAGCACGCCTCAGAAGCGCTCCGGCAGCACCGCCGAGACGCGCGTGTAGACGCCGGGGTTCTCGGCCTCCCCGCAGCCACTGCCCCAGGACACCAGGCCGACGAGGAGCCCCTCGGCCACCAGCGGACCTCCGCTGTCCCCCTGGCACGCGTCCCTGCCGCCCCGTGGATCGCCCGCGCACACCATCGTGTCGCCCCGGTACCGGACGCCGGAACCACCCGGATACGCCCGCTCGCACGCCGTGTCCGGCAGCACCTGGACGCGCGCCGTCCGCAGCGAGGAGGCGTAACTCCCCCTGCCGGTCGTGTCGCCCCAGCCGTAGACGTCCGCCGCCGTGCCCGGCGTGTACGCGGTGTCCCCCGCGCGGGCGACGCCGATCACGTACGACTCGGGCAGTGGACTCACCAGTGTCAGGACCGCCAGATCGCCCGAGTTGGTCGTCGGGTCGTAGTCGGGGTTGATCCACGTGTCGGAGACCCGGACCTCCTGGCCGCCCTGGCCGCGCAGCGAGGCACGGCCGGCGACGACCGCGAAGTCGCGCACCTCCCAGGGCTCGCCTCCGAGCACCTCCCGGCCCAGGCAGTGGGCCGCCGTGAGCACCTTGGTGGGGGCGACGACCACGCCTCCGCAGAACTGTCCCGCGCGCGTACCCCCGAACCGGTCACGACTGGACAGCGCCACGACCCACGGCGCGTCCGCGATCCCGACCTGGCGGCCGCCCACCACGACGCTGTCGGCGGCCACGGGGGCGGCGAGGGCTAGGTGTCCCGCCGCCGCGGTGATCAGTCCCAGAGCACCCGTCAATGCTCGGGTGAGGGAACCACGCATGGAGCCTCCTGACTCTCCGGTGATGTCGGTTCACCCAGAGTCCAGCAACCGAAGCCGTGCCGCACACCCGAAGGGCCCGGCTCCCCCTTTCGGGGAACCGGGCCCTTCGGTGTACCGCCGTGTGCCTCATACGGATCTTCGGATCCGGACCGGGGCGGGTGTGCCGACCGCGTCAGTCCAGGTAGTCGCGGAGCACCTGCGAGCGCGACGGGTGACGGAGCTTCGACATCGTCTTCGACTCGATCTGGCGGATCCGCTCGCGCGTCACGCCGTAGACCTTGCCGATCTCGTCCAGCGTCTTCGGCTGGCCGTCGGTGAGGCCGAAGCGCATCGAGACGACGCCCGCCTCGCGCTCGGAGAGGGTGTCGAGGACGGAGTGCAGCTGCTCCTGGAGGAGCGTGAAGCTCACCGCGTCGGCCGGGACGACCGCCTCGGAGTCCTCGATGAGGTCGCCGAACTCGCTGTCGCCGTCCTCACCCAGCGGGGTGTGGAGGGAGATCGGCTCACGACCGTACTTCTGGACCTCGATGACCTTCTCCGGGGTCATGTCGAGCTCCTTGGCCAGCTCCTCCGGGGTGGGCTCGCGACCCAGGTCCTGGAGCATCTGGCGCTGCACGCGCGCGAGCTTGTTGATGACCTCGACCATGTGCACCGGGAT
This sequence comes from Streptomyces bikiniensis, assembly GCF_000716625.1. Classification (NCBI taxonomy): domain Bacteria; kingdom Bacillati; phylum Actinomycetota; class Actinomycetes; order Kitasatosporales; family Streptomycetaceae; genus Streptomyces; species Streptomyces bikiniensis. The sequence goes on from NZ_JNXJ01000047.1 coordinate 18,216, forward strand.
ACGGATGGTGCGGGCCTGGTCGGCCATGGCGCGGGTGATCGCCTGACGGATCCACCAGGTGGCGTACGTGGAGAACTTGTAGCCCTTGGTGTAGTCGAACTTCTCAACGGCACGGATCAGGCCCAGGTTGCCCTCCTGGATCAGGTCCAGGAAGAGCATGCCGCGGCCGGTGTAACGCTTGGCCAGGGAGACCACCAGACGGAGGTTGGCCTCCAGGAGGTGGTTCTTGGCCCGGCGGCCGTCCTCGGCGATGATCTCCAGCTCGCGCTTGAGCTTCGGCGCGAGCTTGTCCGAGTTGGCGAGCTTGTCCTCGGCGAACAGACCGGCCTCGATGCGCTTGGCGAGCTCGACCTCCTGCTCGGCGTTGAGCAGCGGGACCTTGCCGATCTGCTTGAGGTAGTCCTTGACCGGGTCGGCGGTGGCGCCGGCGACCGCGACCTGCTGCGCCGGAGCGTCGTCCTCGTCCTCGTCGGACAGCACGAAGCCCTTGGTCTCGCCCTCGGTCTCCTCGTCCTCGCCCTTGCCGGGAGCGACGTCCTCGAGGAGCTCCTCGCCCTCGATGAGCTCCTCGGCGTCCTTCTTGGACGTGGTCTTCTTGGCCGCCATCTTCTTGGCGACGGTCTTCTTGGCCGCCGTCTTCTTGGTGGCGGTCTTCTTCGCGGCCGCCTTCTTGGCGGTCGAGCCGGCCTCGTCGGCCGGGTCGGCGCCTTCGGCGGCGGGGGCCGCGGCCGGGACGGCGGACTTCGTCACGGTCGCCCTGGCGGTGACGGTCTTGGTGGCGGTGCGCTTGGCCGGGCTCTTCGCTGCGACGCTCTTGCGGGCGCGCTTCGGCGACTCCGCTGCACTGACCATCAGCGTCACACCCTCTTCCTCGAGGATCTGATTGAGGCTGCGCAGAACATTCTTCCACTGGGTTGGCGGAATCTGGTCAGCCTCGAAGGCCCGACGCACGTCATCGCCGGCGATCTGCCCATCAGCCTTTCCCCGCTCGATGAGCGCCATCACAGACTCGGACTCGGCGATCTCCGGCGGGAGCGTACGGGATGTGCTGGCCGACACGAACAACCTCTCGGAACGATGGAAACGGCTTCCGGCCCCGCCCTGGATCGGGCTGGAGCCGACGACCGTCGACGGGGGATGTGCCGACGGCGCGGGCTGGACCGGGGAACTGCACAGCGCCTCCGTCGGCTGCTGTATTCCTTCCTCGGCTGTCACCTCTTAGGTCATCGCACGGCTCGGAGGAGTGTTACGCCCAATCTTCGTGGCCCGAGTCACACCTCATTTGCGACGAAACACCCAGGCCGGTCGATCGGCACACTTTTGTACCGTCGGAACCCGGACGCCGCCCCGGGACGGCCCTGCCGGACTCCCCTGGCAGCGCCCGGCTCCGGCGACACGCGGTGCGTGTGCCCGCTCGCTCCCGGCCACGGTCCGCGGGTCAGTGTTCGCGGGGAGCCGGAACGACACGTTCCACCTCGGGGTGGACCGTGAGGAGCTGCCGCATGGCCGCCTCGGCGCCCTGCGCGTCACCGGTGGCGAGCGCGTCCACGATCCGGGCGTGGTGGGCGAGGCAGGCCTCGCTCGGCCGGTCGCAGCCGGTGACGGGGCCGCCGGAGACCTGGAGCGCGGCGGCGACGATGCCGGAGAGGTGCTCCAGCATGCGGTTCCCGGCGAGCTGGATGAGGAGGGAGTGGAACTCGGTGTCGGCCCGGGAGAAGGTGACGGCGTCACCCTGGGCGAACGCGTGGCCCATGATCTCGACCATGTCGGAGAGGCGCTGCTGCACGTCCTCACGGCCGTGCCCGGCGGCGAGGCGGGCGGCCAGGGGCTCGATCGTCCAGCGCAGCTCGTTCAGCTCACGGCGCTGGTCCTCCCGCTGCGGGCCGAAGGCGCGCCACTCGATGATGTCGGGGTCGAGGAGGTTCCAGTCGCTGACGGGCCTGACCCGGGTGCCGACGTTGGGCCGGGCACTGACGAGCCCCTTGGCCTCGAGGACGCGGAGCGACTCGCGCACGACGGTGCGCGACACCTCGAACCGCTGGCCGATCTCCTCGGGGACGAGCGGACGGTCGGCGCCGAGGTCACCGGAGACGATCATCTGGCCGAGCTGCTGGACGAGCTGCCCGTGCAGCCCGCGCCCCCGGTTGCCGGCGCTCCTGCGGCCGACGCGGCCCAGATCAGTGTCCACCCCCTCCCAGGAGGGGGGACCCACCCGGCCTGCGGCGGGGGCCTCCGCATAGGGGTAGCGGTCGAGATCGCCCGGGGTGCCGAGGCCGGAGTCGACGGAGCGGGCGGCGGTCATCATGGTGTGCGCAAGGGTACTCACGCATCCTTTGTCGGCGCCGCCTCCACGGCCCTTGAGGTCTTTGGTGAAAAGCACACGAAAGGGTGATCGGCGCCCCTTACACAATTGACGATTAATCGGGCATAAGCCTTATAATTCACGCCAGTTGGCAGCGTCTCGGAACCTTTCGGTCCGCACGTGGTCACCAACGGGCCCTGCGGCGAAGGCCGGTGAACACATAAGCGCAGAACAGTCCCGTCAACGTCAGGGAGAGCGCCACTCCCGCGGGCTGCCCGAGCACGCGCAGCCCCCCGGCCAGCCAGCGGTCCACGGCCGGGGACCAGTGCGGACCCGCGAACTCGCGCAACCGCGCCGGGAGACCGGCGGCCGACCGCACCGAAGGCCCCGTCAGCACCGTCTGCAGCAGCGGAACGAAGGCGACCGGTACGGCGAGGACGGCCGCCACCCCGGCCGCGGCGGCCCGGAATACCCCGGCGCCGAGCACCCCGGCCCAGGCGCAGCCGACGAGCAGCCCCAGCCAATTCGCGCAGAGGATCGGCCATTTCCTCGGTACGGGGGTCAACTCGGCCCCGTAGAAGAGCCGCAGGGCCCCCAGGTCGGCCGCCGCGACGAGTGCTCCGAGCGCGAGGGCGACGACCGCCGCCACGGCGAGCTTCGCGAGCAGCAGACCCGGTCTGCGGGGCACGGCTCCGCGCCCCGTGGTGAGGGCGGGGTAGCGGTACTCCTCCGCGAAGGAGAAGGCGCCGAGCAGCCCGGCCCCCAGGGCGGCGGGCGGCAGCGGGGAGATCGCGGGCCAGCCGGCGAGGACGGCGGGCAGCGCGGCGCGGCCGCCCCGCCCGAGGAGCAGGGCGAGCACCACGGAGACGAGGAGGACGCCCGCCACGACGAGCGGCGTGGAGGGCACCCCCAGGAGCCGGTGGACCTCGTAACGGAGCGGGCGCAGGGGTGAGCGCATCGGTCGCCGGCGGACGGTCGGACGCTTCTCCGGTACGTGGTGGAGGGCGGGGGGCGGGACGACGTCCCGCGACGCGGGCGCGGTGGCCCGCGGTTCGGCGGCGGGCTCCTGGGAGGCACCGCCCTCCTCTGTGCCCCGCCCGCTCTTCGCGGTGGGGGCGGCACCCGTTTCTTCGGCGAGGCGGTGGACCGGTACGCCGTGCCGGAAGGCCGTGTCGCCGACGGACGCGCAGTCGCTGCCGTAGACGGAGAGCCGGCTGCCGTCCTCCGCGACCACCTCCACCGACCGCCGGGCGGCCCTCGCCTCCTGGGTGACGGCCGCGGCCAGGCGCGCGGCGTGCGGGGTGCGGACGGTGACCCGGGGGCGCAGCCGGGTCCGCGCGAACTCGGCGGCCTCTTGGTCGGCGACGAGTCTGCCGCCGTCCAGGGTGACGACCCGATCGGCGTTGCGGGCGGCGTCCTTGGGGTCCGCCGTGGTGTAGAGCACCGTGCCGCCCTCGGAGGCGTGGGCGCGCAGGAACCCGTACAGCCACGCGTTCTCGGACGCGGAGAGGCCGGCACCCGGCTCGTCGAGCAGCAGCGTATGGGGGGAGCCCAACAGGGCGCAGGCGAGGCCGAGTCGACGGTCCGCGCCGATCGGCAGGGTGCCGATCGGCCGGCGTTCCAGCCCGGCGAGGCCCACGCTCCGCAGCAGCTCCTCGGCCCGTGAGACGGGAGTTCCCGTGGCGGCGCAGAGCATCCGGAGCTGGCTGCGGAGCGTGCGGGAGGGGTGGCCGGGGACGTCACCGAGGAGCACGCCGACCTCACGGAAAGGGTGGGCGATGCGGTGCAGCGGCCGACCGCGGAAGTAGGTGGTCCCGCGTCCCGGCTCGAGTTCGAGCATGAGCCGGAGGGCGGTGGTCTTGCCGGATCCCGCGGGGCCGAGGAGGGCGGTCACGGCGCCCGACCGGGCCTCGAAGGTCAGATCGTCCACGGCGGGTGGGCGATCGCTGCGGGGAGTGCTGGTCAGTCCGATTGCCTGGAGCATCGCTTCTCTCGCGGTAGGTGACACCGCTCCGCGGCAGGGCGGCGCTATCGCAGCAAGATAACGCTACATTTCGGACTTTTCGCGCAGGGTTGGCGCCCTGGGTCGCCGGGTCCTCCTCCTCAGACCTCGGGTCGCAGCATGGGCGGGTTGAGGAGGGTGGCCCCACCTGCCCTGAAGAGCTGAGCAGGGCGACCGCCCTGACGGGTCGTGGTGCCGCCGGCCGGAACCAGGAAGCCGGGCGTGCCGGTCACCTTGCGGTGGAAGTTGCGCGGATCCAGGGCCACGCCCCAGACGGCCTCGTAGACGCGGCGCAGCTCTCCGACCGTGAACTCCGGCGGGCAGAAGGCCGTGGCCAGGGAGGAATACTCGATCTTGGAACGGGCGCGCTCCACTCCGTCGGCGAGGATCCGGGAGTGGTCGAAGGCGAGCGTCCCCGCTCCCCCTCCGCCGGCGCCGGCGGCCGCGTCCTCCCCGAGCAGCTCCTCGACGGGGGCCCAGCGGGCGCTGTTGGCATCGCCGCCGGCCCTGGGCGCGGGCAGGTCCGGGGCGAGGGCCAGGTGCGCGACGCTCACCACGCGCATCCGGGGATCACGGTCGGGCGCCCCGTACGTCGCCAGCTGCTCCAGGTGCGCGCCGTTGCTCGGTACGGGGGCCGGGGCGGCCGGGTCGTACGCGCAGAGGCCGGTCTCCTCGACCAGCTCGCGTGCCGCGGCGGCGCCGAGGTCCTCCTCCGCCCGTACGAAGCCGCCGGGCAGGGCCCAACGCCCCTGGAACGGCGCTTCTCCCCGCCGCACGACCAGGGTGCAGAGCGCGTGACGCCGCACGGTGAGCACGACCAGATCGACGGTGACGGCGAAGGGCGGAAAGGCCGACGGGTCGTAGGCAGGCATGCCGCGATCATAGTCGTCTCCCTGACGATAAACACGCCCCGCGGGATCTTCGGCGACGACTTCCCCGACGTGTCCTCCGGTGCGCCGCGAAGCTTCCCTCGTGTCCGTACCCGCCATTCCGTCACACCCCCAGCTGAAGACCGTCCGCGGCCTCCTCGACCATACCGAGACCGAGCCCGCTCACCCGCACGGTGAACGGCTCGCCCGCGACCACGAGCCCCGACAGGCGGATCGCTCCGAGGGGTGCGGAGGGCAGCGGGTGCGCCGAGACGGACCGGCCGGGCGCGTCGGGCCGGACCCCGGCGAGGGCGAGAAGGGCGTGGACCGCGCCGGCGGCCGCGACGGCCGCCGGCCGACACGCGGCCGGGTGGGGCACCGGGCGCCCGCCCGTCGTCCGCTGCTCGCCCGCGTACATCTCGGGAAGCCGGTGGCCGAAGGCCTCCGCCGCGCCGAGCAGCCCCCTCAGCAGGGAGGCCGCCTCCTTCCCGTGTCCTGCGGCGGCGAGGCCGGCCACGGCGACCGCCGTGTCGTGCGTCCGGACAGCGCCCGTCCGGTGGCCGAAGGGATTGTGGTCCGGTTCCTCGGTGCTCAGGCCGCGCAGCCCCCAGCCGGAGTCGAGGGCCGGGGTGCCGAGCAGCCGGGCCACCCGTTCGGCCTCCACCGCGTCCAGCAGGCCCTGCGCGTACCGGCCGCCACCCAGCAGCCCGGTGTCGAGCAGATGTGCCGCCCAACCGCCCGGTCGGCGCCAGGTCCCGCCGTCCGCCGTACGGGCGAGGACGGGGCCGCCCGTACGGTCGTCGGTCCAGAACGCGCGCCGGAACCGCTCCCGCAGTGTCCTCGCCGTATCACGCAGTGCGTCACCGCCGGGTCTTCCGCAGGCGTCGAGGAGGTCCGCGCCGAGCAGCGCCGCCCGGTGCGCGTGCGCCTGCGTCTCGGCCCACCGGGGTCCGGTGGGTCCCGGGTCCGGCACGAGACCGTCCGCGCCGACGACGCGGCGCAGCCAGTCGAGGCAGCGTTCCGCGACGGGCAGCAGCTCCTCCAGGTCCGCCGACGGCAGCCCCCAGCGGCGGGCCTCGGCGAGCACGGACGGAAAGGCGAGCGTGGCCTCGACGCCCGTGCAGCGGGGTGGAAGGCGGGGCCCGGCGTCCCTGAGAGGCCCTGGAAGACGGCCCGATTCGGCTCCTCCGCCGGAGAGTTGGGTGCGGCCGATGGCGCGGAGGGTGGTGGCGGCGAGCCGGGTGCCGAGGGGAAGGGCCATCCGGGCCGCCCAGAGCGCCTCGGCGGTGACCGGTCCGCAGCGCCAGGGGACACCGGCGGCGAGGTACACGTCCGCGGGGTGCTCCGGGGTGCGCTGGAGCAGGGCCCGCAGGTCTTCGACGGACGTACGCAGCAGCTCTCCGGGGCGCGGGTCGTCGGCCTCGGCCCGCGCCTCGGCGATGAGGTGGCCACCCGGTCGGCCGGGCCCCGCGCCCGGGGAGCCCGTGGGGCGGGCCGCGGCTTCCCCTCGTACGCGGAGCCTGATCGTGAAAGCGGCTCCGGGAGCCAACTCGGCCTCCCAGCGCAGGACTCCCGCCGCCGCCAGGGAGTCCATGGGTGCCGGGTCCGCGGTGACGGTGGCCGACCGGCCGTCGCTTCCGGTCCAGCGCAGTCCGGTTCCGTGGACGCTTGCCGCGAGCTCGGATCCGGGCCTGCCGGTCGCCACCGCGCCCAGGTCCGCGAGATCCGTGCCCAGAGCGAGCTCCACCGGGAGCCGGAGGGAGCGGCCGACGGCGCTCCGCAGGGTGATCCGCTCGGTGCCGTCGGCGCTCCGCGCCCGTTCGACGGTGAGGCCGGGGTCGGGTCCGGCTTCTCCGGGGACGCGCAGAACGCCGAGGAAGACCGCCCGGTCGGCGGACGCCATGCGGCCCTGGAGGGCGACGGGCTCCCGGCCGGACACCCGCAGGACGCAGCGGGAGAGCAGTCGCCGCCCAGCCGCGTAGACGCCTTCTGGTCCCTCGCCGGTGAGCTGGCCGTGTTCGGCGCAGACGACGAGGGCGGGCAGGGCGACGCAGACGAGCGCGCCGTGCACCGGGGGGAGTTCCACGGGGCGTGCCGCGCGCGGGAGCGCGGTGCCGGGGGCGCGGCCGGTCGGACGGCCGGTGGAGCGGCCGGAGGCCGGAACGGTGCTGGGGGCCATGGCGGGTGCGGGGTGCTCTCTGTGCGGACCGGGCGGCCGGCGGAGTGTCGGCGGCACGGTGCGTGCGCCTCCGCCAGAGAGCTGAACGCGTTCGCGGGCGGCCGGGTCACGGTCGTCACCGGCCACTCCTGCTGCCGCGCTGTCCGCCGTGGCGCGGGGAGCCGTTTCCCGGGCGGTCGGCGGCGGGCCCGCCGGGCCGGACTCCGGCCGCCGCACGCCGGTCCCGCGTTCCGGTCTGCCGACCGGCCCGGCCGAGGGCGGGGCGGGTGCCCTGCCGGTGGGACGCGCGCATCCGGACCCGCCGGGAGGATGCCGGGGCGATCTGTTCCGCAGCGGCCCGGGAGTCCCGCTCGCTCCTCAGGCAGGAGCGGAGCGATTCGGGGTCGAGGCCCTCGTTGCACGCCTGGTGGAGCAGCTGGGCGAAGACGTACTCGGGATCGGCGTCGAGGGCGAGGCCGAGGGCGACCCGGGCCGTCGGTTCGTCGCCGGTGGACCAGGCCGTCCAGCCCACGAGGGTGAGGGGCGCAGCGGCGTGCTCCTGGTAGGGGGTGACGCAGCGCCGGGCCAGTACACGCCAGAGCCGCAGGGCGGCGGTGCCCTCCCAGCCTTCCATCCATTCGGCGGCGCGATCCCGGGTGACCCGGTCCTGGAGGCCGAGGATCAGGGTGGCGGCCTCTTCGGGCGTGATCAGGGCGTCGTCGGCCGCGTCCCCGTCGCGCATGTCGGCGAGGGCCCTTCCGGGGAACGTCATACCCGGCAGGTTCGCCGTGCTCGCCGCATTCACCGGGCTCGCTGTGCTTGCCGTGTTCGCCGTGTTCGCCGTGTTCGCCGTGTTCGCCGGCGGATTCGAAGCCTTCGGGATCTTCGGGGACTTCGGGGACTTCGGGGACTTCAGGGGCTTCGGATTGGTGAACCGGCGGAGGATCTCGCGGGCGAGGCGCAGGGTCTCCTCGCGCACCTCCACTCGTCCTCGGTCCTCGGGACCTTCGAGGACCCGGGGGACGATCGAGGCGGCGGCCGTGTCGAGCGCGGCTCGCTGCTTCTCCTCCTCGGGGCCGCCGGCCGGCTTCAGCCTGGCTTCCATGTCCCGCAGGGTGCCCCGCACCTGCACTCCGGCGTACGTGGCGGTCGCCGCCGTCACCGTCGTGCCGCTGAGCGCGAGCGGGGTGCCGTCGGGCGGGCAGCAGCGTGCGTCGGGGCAGCAGTAGGAGAAGTAGAGGCCGTCAGAGATGCAGAGGACTTCGTAGACGGGGATGTCGAGGGCGCCGCAGGCGGTGCGCAGCCGCTGCGAGAAGGGGCGCAGTCGCTCCATGACGTGGCGGCCCGTCTCGCCTGGGGCCGGGTCCTGGCAGAGGAAGACGACGATGCCGTCCGGGCGGGTGCCGGACCGGGCCCCTCCCTCGACGAGGCACTCGGCGAGGTGGTCGGCGGTGGACGCCCATTCGCGGGGCGAGCTCGGGATGCCGAGCCTGACCCGGCCGCCGAAACGGCCCCGTTCGCCGTGGAGGGCGACCAGGACGACGGAGTCGGTGGGGTGGAACCCCAGCATGAACGGCAGGGCGTCGGCCAGTTCGGCCGGGCCTCGCAGGGTGATCTGCTGGGTACGGGAAGGACCGCTTGTTTCGTGGTGATTCGCGTTCATGACGAGGACGTTCTCGCGTTCTTCCGAAATCCGAAACCCCTGTGGATAACTCATGGATCGAGGCATCCGCCGCCCTTCTGAGTTATCCACAGATTCGCTCTCCAGTACCCACAATGTCCGAGGTGTCGGGTTGCATGGAGCCATGACCCACATGACCCTCTCGAAGATCCGGTCGCACTGCGAGGCGGTGCGGGCCGCGTTCGCCCGATTCCGCCGGGGTGGCGGGCGTCCAAGCACTCTCCGGGGCGGCGGGTGTCCGGTCGCTCCCCGGCGCGACGGACACGTCTCGACACCCTGTTCGGGCAGGATGGCAAGCGTTCTGCGACCTACACCGAGGAGCACTCATGCAGGTGACTCAGGATCAGGTACTCGCCTGGCGGCTGCGGCGGCAAAGCCTCGCCCCCCGACGGACGGCTTCCGTCGCGGAGCTGGTGCGGGAGCTGGCGGGGGTGCAGGCGCAGGTGGCCTCGTCCGCGGAGCTCGCCCTCGCCACCCGGCAGCGGAGACCGAAGGCCGGTGCCGTGCAGAAGGCGCTCGAAGCCCGCGAGGTGGTCAAGACCTGGGTCATGCGGGGCACGCTCCATCTCGTGGCGGCCGAGCACATGGCGGCCTACCTGTCGCTGATGGCGGCGGCGCGGACCTGGGAGAAGCCCGCCTGGCAACGGACGTTCGGGGTCACGCCGACGCAGATGACGGCTCTCGGCGAGGCCGTCGACGAGGTTCTCGCCGGCAGGACCCTCACCCGTCAGGAGCTCACCGAGGCCCTGGTCGCCCGCAAGGGATTCGCCGCCCTGGAAGCCCAGTTGACGTCCGGCTGGGGAACGGTGCTCAAGCCGCTGGCCTGGATGGGGAAGCTGTGCCACGGCCCGAACCAGGGCAACCGCATCACCTTCGCCTCGCCGCGCGACCGGGTGCCCGGCTGGTCCGGGACGATCGAGCCGGAGGAGGCGGCCCGCATCGTGATCCCTGCGTACCTCGGGGCTCACGGGCCCGCGACCCCGGAGACCTTCGACGCCTGGCTGACGCGCAACGCGCACCGCAAGACGGCGGTGCGGGGCTGGTTCGCCTCGCTCGGCAAGGAGCTGGCGAAGGTGGAGGCGGACGGAACGGCGTGCTACGTGCGCGCCGAGGACGTGGACGCGCTGGCGGCGGCCAGACCGTCGGAGGAAGTGCGGCTGCTGGCCGGGTTCGACCAGTACGTGCTGGGGCCGGGCACGTCCGACACGCGCATCCTGCGGGCGGAGCGGCGCAAGGCGGTGAGCCGTACGTCCGGGTGGATCACGCCCGTGGTGGTGTATCGGGGGCGGGTCGCCGGGGTGTGGGAGATCACCGAGGAGGCCGTGGACGTGCAGCTGTTCTCCGAGAGTCCCGAGGTGCCGAAGGAGGCGCTGGAAGCCGAGGTCGGGCACCTGGAGGTGTGCAACGGCCGGTCGTACGTGATGTCGGTGCGAACGATCTGAGGTCCCTTCGAGGCGTACGGCGGCGGAGGCGGCCGGCTGAACGCCGGTCGACCACGGGGGCTCGGTTCGGTGCGCCGCACCGCGTCCCGCGGACGCGGATGAGCAGACTGCGCGAGCAGGGTGAACCGACTGAGAGGGCTTTCCGCATGAGACTCGCCGACATCGCACGGGCGTCCCGGGACATCGGCGCCGCCTCGGCGCGCACGGAGAAGGTCGCGCTGCTGGCCGAGCTGTTCCGGGCGGCCGATCCGGCCGACGCCCCCGTCCTGATCATGTATATGGCCGGGCGGCTGCCCCAGCGCAGGATCGGCGTCGGCTGGAGCACGCTCAAGGAGCGGAGGGAACCGGCCGCCGAGCCGCGGCTCGGGGTGCGGGAGGTCGACGCGCTCCTCAGCCGGATCGCCGCCGTGTCCGGCAAGGGCGCGCAGGGTGAGCGGAAGAGGCTCCTCGACGAGCTGATGGGCACGGCCACCGAGGAGGAACAGCTGTTCCTCGTACGGCTGATCAGCGGCGAGTTGAGGCAGGGTGCCCTTGACGCCCTGGCCGTGGAAGGCCTCGCCTCGGCGGCCGGGGCGCCGGTCGCCGACGTCCGGCAGGCGGTGATGCTGAGCGGTTCACCGGCCGCTGTCGCCGAGGTGCTGCTCGCCGAAGGCCCGTCCGCCCTCGCCCGGTTCCGGCTCACGGTGGGACGTCCGGTCCTGCCGATGCTGGCCCACACCGCCAAGGACATCGGCGAGGCCCTCGCCAGGACGGGCCCCTGCGCCTTGGAGGAGAAGCTCGACGGCATCCGCATCCAGGTGCACCGCGACGGTGACGACGTGCGCGTCTTCACCCGCACGCTCGCCGACATCACCGACCGGACCCCCGAGGTGGTGTCGCTGGTCCGCGCGCTGCCGGTGCGCCGGGTGGTGCTGGACGGGGAGCTGCTGGCCTTCGACGAGCGGGGACGGCCGCGACCGTTCCAGGAGACGTCCGGACGGACCGGATCCACCCTCGACGTGGTGGGCGCGCGGACGGCGGTGCCGCTCTCCCCGGTCTTCTTCGAGGTGCTGTACGCCGACGGCGAGGACCTGCTCGCCGCCCCGGCCTCCGAACGGCGTGCGTTCCTCGACCGGCTGGTGCCGGAGGCGCAGCGCGTGCGCCGCCTCGTGGTGGCGGACCCCACCGCCCCGGAGGAACGTGCGGCAGCGGAGGCTTTCGCGTCAGCGGCGCTCGAACGGGGCCAGGAGGGCGTGGTCGTGAAGTCCCTCGACGCGCCCTACAGTGCGGGGCGCCGGGGCGCCTCCTGGCTGAAGGTGAAACCGGTGCACACCCTGGACCTGGTGGTCCTCGGCGCCGAGTGGGGCCACGGCCGGCGCACCGGGACGCTCTCCAACCTGCATCTGGGCGCACGGGCGGCCGACGGTTCCTTCGCCATGCTGGGCAAGACGTTCAAGGGCCTGACCGACGCCCTGCTCGCCTGGCAGACCGAGCGCCTGCGGAAGCTGGCGGTCACGGAAGAGCCCTGGGGCGTCACCGTACGGCCCGAACTCGTCGTCGAGATCGCCTTCGACGGGGTCCAGCGTTCCACCCGCTACCCCGCGGGCGTCACACTCCGCTTCGCCCGCGTGGTCCGCTACCGCGACGACAAGCTTCCCGCGGACGCGGACACGGTGGAGTCGGTGACGGCCCTCCTGCCCTGACCGGAGGCGCCCCCGCCCTGCTCCGGAGGCGCCCGCCCGGAACGGAGTCGCCCGCCCGGGACGGGCTGTTCCTCCCAGGCCGGAGGCGCCAGCCGGGGCCGGAGAGGTCAGCCGGCCGCGGCGAGGACCAGGGGGAGCACCTGCTCGGCGCCCGCCCGCCGGAGCAGCCGGGCGGCGACCGCGAGGGTCCAGCCGGAGTCAGTGAAGTCGTCCACGAGCAGCACGGGGCCGGGAGCGGCCGACAAGGCGCCGGACAGCTCCTCGGAGACGGCGAAGGCCCCGGAGAGCGCCCGGAGGCGCTGTGCGGAGTTGCTGCGGCGCACCGCGTGCGCGCCGTCCGGCCCGGTGTACGCCAGGGTCCCCAGGCAGGGGAGGCGGCCGATGTCCGCGATGCCCCGGGCGAGGGAGCCGACCAGTCGCGGGCGGGCCAGAGAGGGCACGGCGACGACTCCCACCGGCCGGGCGGTGGCGTCCGGGACACCCGGCGCCCAGCCGCCCGGGGAGCGCGCCCAGTCGGCGAGGACCGCCACCGCGGCCTTGAGGACGTCGTCCGGAACAGGCCCGTCGGGCGCGTTCTCGGCGAGGAGGGGGCGCAGGCGGTTGCCCCAGCCGATGTCCGAGAGCCTGCCCAGGGCCCTTCCGGTGGAGCACTGCTCACCGGCGGGGATCCGGCCCTTGAGTTCGATCCCCAGGGCGGGCATGCCGGTCGGCCACATCCGGCGCGGCTCCACCTCCACGCCCGGTCGGTCCAGTTCCCTGGTCGCGCCCGTCAGCGTCTCCGGCGACACGGAGGTGTCGGCCCAGGCGCCCGCGCAGTTGTCGCAGCGACCGCACGGGGCGGCGCCCTCGTCGTCCAGCTGCCGGCGCAGGAACTCCATCCGGCACGCGGTGGTGCCCACGTAGTCGCGCATGGCCTGCTGCTCGGCGGCCCGCTGCCGCGCCACCCACGCGTACCGCTCGGTGTCGTACGCCCAGGGTCGTCCGGTGCTCTCCCAGCCGCCCTTGACCCGTCGCACGGCCCCGTCCACGTCGAGGACCTTGAGCATCGTCTCCAGGCGGGTGCGCCGCAGGTCCACCGCCGCCTCCAGGGCCGGCACGGACAGCGGTCGTCCCGCGTCGGCGAGGGCGGCCAGGGTCTGGCGGACCTGTGCCTCGGGCGGGAAGGCGGTGTCGGCGAAGTAGCGCCAGATCGCCTCGTCCTCCTTGCCCGGCAGCATCAGCACCTCCGCGTGCTCCACACCGCGGCCGGCCCGGCCCACCTGCTGGTAGTAGGCGATCGGGGAGGACGGCGAGCCGAGGTGGATCACGAAGCCGAGGTCGGGCTTGTCGAAGCCCATGCCGAGGGCCGAGGTCGCCACGAGCGCCTTCACCCGGTTCTCCTGGAGATCGGCCTCGGCCTGGAGCCGGTCGGCGTTCTCCGTACGGCCCGTGTACGAGGCGACGGGGAACCCGCGCTGCCGCAGGAAGGTCGTGGCCTCCTCGGCGGCGACGACCGTCAGCGTGTAGACGATCCCGGATCCCGGCAGCTCGTCCAGGTGCTCGGCGAGCCAGGCCAGCCGGTGCGCGGCGTCGGGCAGCCGGACCACGCCGAGCCGCAGGCTCTCCCGCTCCAGGGAGCCGCGCAGCACCAGCGCCTCGCCGGCCCCGGTCCCGAGCTGTTCGGCCACGTCGGCGGTCACCCGGGCGTTGGCCGTCGCGGTGGTGGCGAGGACCGGAACCCCGGGGGCGAGCTCGGTGAGCATGGTGCGCAGCCGGCGGTAGTCGGGGCGGAAGTCGTGGCCCCAGTCGGAGATGCAGTGTGCCTCGTCGACCACCAAGAGGCCCGTGGTGGCGGCCAGTTTGGGGAGCACCTGCTCGCGGAAGTCCACGGAGTTGAGGCGCTCCGGGCTGACGAGGAGGACGTCGGTCCCGCCGCGCTCGACCTCGTCGTAGATCGTGTCCCACTCCTCGGGGTTGGCCGAGTTGATGGTGCGCGCGCGGATGCCTGCCCGCTCCGCCGCTTCGACCTGGTTCCGCATGAGCGCGAGGAGCGGCGAGATGATCACGGTGGGTCCGGAGCCGCGGCGGCGCAGCAGGGCGGTGGCGACGAAGTACACCGCCGACTTGCCCCAGCCGGTCCGCTGCACCACCAGGGCCCGCCGCCGTTCCTCCACCAGGGCGGCCACCGCCAGCCACTGGTCCTCCCGCAGCCGTGCCGTCCCCTCGGGGGCGCCGACCAGCTCGGCGAGAACGGCATCGGCTTCGGCGCGGAGCTCCAGGTTGTCCATGTCTCCATGCAACCCGATGCCACCGACAATCGGCGAACTCACCCAGGGTGACGGCCCGTCCACGAGCGGAAGGAGAGTTTCCGCTGGTGCCTGCGGGGTGTGCGCCGCGCGGAGAGGAAACCGTCGGACGAACGGGGAGTGAACAATGGGCAACTGGGCAGGGATATGAGTGGCATACCAACCCATTCCCGTCAGCGGTCTCAATTGCTCATTGCCGCTCGCGCACGGGCCCGCAAGAATTGGACCACCGCCCCACAAGGCCCGTCAGCGGTCCGGAAGGACTGTGCCGTGGTGCGCCCTCACCCGACCCTGCCCGCCCAGCGGGCGCGTATCCGAAGGGAGGACCGTGACCCTCGGATTCGCTCCGCCCACAGCCGCCTCGCTCAGATCGTCGTCCGGGTCCGCCAGCCGCCTCGCCCGGATACTCGAACCCTCCGAGTGGGCCGCGGCGGGGGTCCCCCTGCTGCGCAATCCGCGCGAGGTCGTCGGCGGCCTGCACTCCCGTCACGCGCCCACGCCCGCGACGGCGGTCCTCGCGGTCCTGGACCACGAGGAGCGGATCGCCGCCAGTGCTTCGTTCGTCCGCCGTTCCGTCCCGGCGGACGGCTGGGAGTTCCGCAACGCGCTCCTGGCGCACCTGCGGCGTGTCATCCCGCACGACCTGCGGAGGCGTGCGCCCGTGCGGACCGCGGTGCTCCTGTACTGCCGCGAGGGCGACGAGCGCTGGACGGAGGAGGACGGGGCTTGGATGTGGGGGCTCCGGGACGCCTGCACGCTGCACGGGCTGCGCTGCGGCGCGTACATCACGCTGACCCGAGGGGGCTGGCAGGTGCTCGGTGAGGGCCGGGGAGGCCGCCGGCCGAGTTCCGACTCGCTTCCCGTGCCGCTCGGCGACGGGCCGACCGGGTTCGACCGGATCACGCCGAGGACGGCGAGCGGCGCGGCCGAACCACTGCGCCGGGCCGCCGCGCGCTGACCACGCGTGCGGCGCCGCCGGAACGGCGCCGCACACCACCGCTCCTCCGCCGTGCCGGGTACGGCCCGGCGGAGGAGCGGTCGATCGGTCACCGGCCGGCCGACCACTCGTAGATCGGTCGACCGGCCGCTGATCGGTCGGCGATCAGACGCCGGCGCCCGCTCCGAGGAGCGCCGTGATGCGCTGCGGGTCGCCGCAGACGACGAGCAGCGTGCCCGCACGGGCCATCGCCGCGGGCAGGGCGCGGGCGGTCGCCCCGTCGTCCCCGCCGTTGACGGCGACGATCACCACGGGGCGGGAGGCGGCCCGCTCCACGGCGGAGGCGTCGGCGAAGAACACGTCGTCGCCGGTGTCCTGCTGGGCCCAGTAGGCGGCTTCCCCGAAGGACAGCTCGTGCGCCGCCCACGGGTGCTGCTCGCCGGTGGTGAGCACCAGGACCTCACCGGGGGCCCGGCCGCTCTCCAGGAGCAGGTCCAGAGCCTCCTCGGCGGCGTCGAGGGCGCCGTCGACGGGGGCCGGGATTAGCTGGAGCTGCGGGGCAGGGCGCTGGTCGGAACGATTTTCCGTGCCACCGGCCGGAGCCTTCCCGGCCGCGGGGCGCGGCTTCGGCGGCGCGGGCCGGGCAGGGCCGGGAACGGGACGTCCGGGGCGCGGAGAGGCCGCGGAACGCGGACCGGGTACGGGACGGGGGGTCGACGCGGGGCGGCCGGCGGCCGCGGTGGCGCGGGGACCCTGGGCGCTCTCGTGAATCTGAGGCTCCTCGGGGATGAGAGGCATGGGTGGATGTCTATCAAACGCCGTTGCACGGGGCATCGGCGGGTGGGCACAGAGGTGCACCCCGGGCGCGTGAGCAGCCCTTCGGCGGCCCCGTGACCGGAAGTTCAGAAGTCGAAGCCGAGTTGGCCCCCGCTTTCCAGCGCGGCCGCCCCGACGGAGAGACGGACCTTCTTGAGGTGGCGCCATCGGGGCAGCGCGTCCAGGTAGGACCAGGAGAGCCTGTGGTGCGGGGTGGGGCCCAGCTCTTCGAGGGCGGCCCGGTGGACCGGCGAGGGGTAGCCCGCGTTGGCCCCGAAGGCGTACGGCGCGTACTCCCCCGCTCCGGTCCCGGCCTCCAGCTCCGCCATGAGGGTGTCCCGGCGGACCTTCGCGAGGACGGAGGCGGCGGCGACGGCGATGCAGGACTGGTCGCCCTTGATCACCGTACGGACCTGCCAGGGGCTGCCGAGGTAGTCGTGCTTGCCGTCGAGGATCACCGCGTCGGGCCGCACGGGGAGGCCTTCGAGCGCCCGGACCGCCGCGAGCCGCAGGGCCGCGGTCATCCCGAGGTCGTCGATCTCCTCCGGGGAGGCGTCGCCGAGCGCGTACGCCGTGACCCACTGCTCCAGTTCCACCGCGAGGGTGGCGCGGCGCCTGGGGGTGATCAGCTTGGAGTCGGTGAGCCCTTCGGGGGGCCGGCGCAGTCCGGTGACGGCCGCGCAGACCGTGACGGGACCGGCCCACGCCCCGCGCCCGACCTCGTCGACTCCGGCGACGATTCTGGCGCCGGTGGTGGCTCGGAGCGATCGCTCGACGGTGTGGGTGGGGGGTTCGTACGGCATGGCGCCAGACAGGTTACGCCGCCCCGCACCGCCCGCGATACCCGGATTCCCGCCAAGCTTCCCGAGAAGTCCCAACGCCACCGCTTCCCGACTGCCCCCGGATTCACTTCCGCACACCCCGTACCGACACATCACCACAACGGAGAAGATCAAAGCGCGCGGACCAGCCTTCCGCCCACATCCCTTACGGGATGGGGAGGAAAACCAGGGGCAGGCCATCCCGAAACGGGCGGTGCCAGCCCCTGATCGCGGTCGAGGAATCGCATGCGCGAAGCCACCAGGAGCAGCCGGGACCGGCAGGTGTCACTCACCGGACCCGGCGAGACCGGATCACGGCCTCAGGAGGCCGTGGCGGGAACCCACTCAGGAAGTTCCTCGGTCTGTGCCAGCCATTCCGCCGGCGGTGCGCCGTCCGCCGCGGCGGCCACGACACCCCCCGCGATGGCACAGGTCGTGTCGACGTCCCCGCCGACCTGCGCGGTCGTCCAGAACATCCGCTCGAAGTCGCCGAGCGCCCGCGCGGCCGACCAGAGGGCGAAAGGAACCGTGTCGTGCGCGCTCGTACGCCGTCCGCTGCCCAGCACGGCGGCGACCGTGCCGGGGTCGCCGTAGTCGAGCATGTCGCGGGCCCTGCGCAGGCCCGCGCCGACCGCGCTGCGCGGCACCAGGGCGATCACCCCGTCCAGCAGCGCCTCGGGCGTGGGCGGCCCGGTCGGGTCGGCGGCGAGGGCGGCCGCGGCGGCGACGGCCATGGCGCCCACCACGGCCTCGCGGTGCTGGTGGGTCGTGTACGCGGAGATCTCTGCCTGGTGGGTCGCCTGCTCCGGGTCGTCCGCGTACCAGGCTCCGAGCGGGGCGATCCGCATCGCGGCGCCGTTCCCCCAGGAGCCCTGCCCCTTGAAGAGCGCGGCGGCCAGCTCCCGCCAGTCGCCGCCCTCCCGGACGAGCCTGAGCATCCGGTTGACCGCCGGGCCGTAGCCCCGGTCGAAGTCGTGGTGGTGCGCGAAGGACAGGGCGAGGGCGTCCTGGTCGATCCGGTCGTGTCGCGCGAGGACGGCCAGGACGGAGCAGGCCATCTCGGTGTCGTCGGTCCACTGCCAGGGGCCGGGGGGCAGCTCGCGCCGCTTCAGCAGGGGGTAGTGGACGGGTACGAAGAACTGGGAGCCCAGGGCGTCTCCCACGGACAGCCCGCGCAGGCTGGCCAGGGCGCGGTCGAAGCGCCGGTCGGGTGAGGAGTCAGCGGTCATCGGTCTGCCACTCTATCCGGTGCTGCCGTACGGTTCCGGGGTACGCCAGCGTTCGAACGGCCTGTCCAGACGGTATCTCCCGTCCTCATCGAGCAGGAGGACGCGCGTCTCGGCGTTGCCGGGGTTCGACAGGGACTCGAAGTCCGCGACCGTCCAGTGGAACCAGCGCATGCAGAAGAGGCGCATGGTCAGCCCGTGGGTGACGAGGAGGACGTTGGGCGGGTGGTCGGGCGCCTCGAAGCTGCGGTACAGGCTCTCCAGGAAGGCCCCGACGCGGTCGTAGACGTCCGCGCCCGACTCTCCCTGGGCGAAGCGGTAGAAGAAGTGCCCGTAGGCGTCGCGGTAGGCCTTCTGGAGGCGCACGTCCTCCCGGTCCTGCCAGTTGCCCCAGTCCTGCTCCCGCAGGCGCGGCTCCTCCCGGACCCGGACCTGCTCCGGGGGGAGGCGGAAGGCGCGGAGGGTCTCGTGGGTGCGCCGGTACGGCGAGACGTAGACGCTGACCGCCTCGTCGCCGAAGAGCTCCCGCAGCCGCTCCCCCGTCTCCTCCGCCTGCCGCCACCCGGTCTCGGTGAGCCTCAGGGCGTGGTCGGGCTCCCGTTCGTACACCGTGTCATCGGCATTGCCCTCGGACTCTCCGTGTCGTACGAGGACGATGCGCCGCGGTCGTGCCATACCCCGACCCTAGATCGCCCCCTCCCGGAAGGCTCGGCCGAGGGGGTGCCCGACGGGGGACGGTGGGTGCCCTCAGACCGTCCAGGAGGGTTCGAGCCGCACCACGTCGCCGCTCAGTGCCGCCACGTCGGCCGCGGTCCGGGCCCGCAGCCCGAGCCGCTCCACCCGTTCCTCCCGGTACTTGCCGTGCTCGGCGGCGGACTGCCACATCGAGAGGACCAGGAACTCGCTGCCGGGCGCCTCCCCGAACATGCCCCGCAGCATGCCGGGGGATCCGGCCATCGCGGGGTTCCAGACCTTCTCCTGCATGAGCGCGAAGTGCTCGGCGCGGTCCTCGTGGACACGGCAGTGCGCCACCCGTGCCACGTCGGCGTCGGCGAAGCGCGGTTCGAACCCCGTCTTCACGTCGAAGCGGTGGTCGAACAGCTTGACCTGGCCGTCCCGGAACGTGCCCACCTGCGACGCCGCGAGCCGGTCGTGCGACCGCGCCATGAAGGAGTCGTAGAAGGCCCGGCTCTCCCAGAACGCGAAGATGTGGGCGACGTCCGGCCGACTCCGGCTCCACCCGCCGCCCTGCCCCCGGAACCCCGGCTCACCGAGCAGCCCCGCCCATTTCCGCTGCCCCCGCTCGAACCCTCGACGGTCCACCACGGTGCAGCGAATCCACTTGACCAGCACCGCGCCATCGTACGGGGCCGGAGAGCACCCCGGCAGTCCTCGGCGGGCGCACGCGCTCCGGGCCCGCGCGCTCCCCCTGCTCTCGAACGGAACACCCGTACACGTAGCCGGTGAAGGTTCGTCAGGGTCCGCTCACCGCGGCCGATTTCCGTATCCGCCCCACCGATCCGGCCGATTCGAGCCAGGTCGACGTCGAGATCCGGCTCGTCACCGCTCCGTGCGCCGCTCTCCCCCGCAAGCACCGGACCCGCTGTCACAGGCGCATGACACCATGAGTGATCGGCCCGCGACCAAGGGCTCGGCCAAAAGTTCTCCGAACGGGCCGACGGTACGAGGCGAGGCGCGCGGGGGCGCGCGGAGAGGGGAAGCACCATGAGCGGACTCAACAAAGGGGTGGGGCGCGTCGAGGTGACGCTCAAGTGGGACCCCGCTCCGGCCGGTTCCCCGGCCCACGACCTGGACCTCGTCGCCGGTGTCTTCACCGCCGACGACCCGCACGGCGCGCCGGCGCAGCTGGTGCACTTCGGCAGCCGCTCCCCGGACGGCACGATCACGCTCCACCGCGACAGCCGTACGGGCCAGGGGTTCGGCTACGACGAGGCCATGACCGTGGAGCTGGACCGGCTGGCGCCGAGGTACGCGCGCGTGGTGGTCGGCGTGGCCATACAGCAGAGCGGCGGACGGCTGTCCTTCGGTGACATAGCGGGCACGGGCGTGCGGGTCCGCGAAGGCTACACGGACCTCCTGACCCACGACTTCGCGGACGTCCCGGACGCCCTGGCGGCGACGGTCGTGGAGTTCACCCGCTCCGGGCCGGACGGCTGGTCGTACCGCCCGGTCCCGCGCGGCTTCGACGCCGACCCCCAGGCCTTCGGCGCGCTGCTGGGATCCAGGGCTTCCTGATCCCTCCGGGTGTGCGGGAAGGGGCGCCGACCGGTCGGTCGACGCCCCTCTCACGGGCGGATCAGCTGCAGCCGCTGGTGGAGCCGCAGCCCTCGCAGATGTAGCAGGAGCCGGCCCGCTGCATCTTCGTGCCGCAGGAGAAGCAGAGCGGGGCGTCGGCGCTGATGCCGAGCTGCATCTCGACGAGCTCCGCCGAGGTGTGGGCCTGCTTCGGGGCGGGGACCTCGGCCTTCGGGGCCGGGGCGGTGGCGACGGCCTTCAGCTCCGGGGTGCGGGGCGCCGACTGGGCCAGGCCCTCGACGTCGACCTCGTCGTCCTCGGGCTGCTCGTACGAGCCGGTGTCCAGGTGGCGCTGGCGCTCCTCGGCCGAGTGGATGCCGAGAGCGGACCGGGTCTCGAAGGGCAGGAAGTCGAGGGCCAGGCGGCGGAAGATGTAGTCGACGATCGACTGCGCCATCCGCACGTCCGGGTCGTCCGTCATGCCGGCCGGCTCGAAGCGCATGTTGGTGAACTTCGAGACGTACGTCTCCAGCGGGACGCCGTACTGGAGGCCGACGGAGACGGCGATGGAGAAGGCGTCCATCATGCCTGCGAGGGTCGAGCCCTGCTTCGACATCTTCAGGAAGACCTCGCCGAGACCGTCGTCCGGGTAGGAGTTGGCGGTCATGTAGCCCTCGGCGCCGCCGACGGTGAAGGAGGTGGTGATCCCCGGGCGGCCCTTGGGCAGGCGCTTGCGGACCGGGCGGTACTCGACGACCTTCTCGACGGCCTCGCGGATCGTCGCCTCGGACTTCGCGGTGACCTCGGCCTTCTCGTCCTCCTTCTTCTTGGCGGAGAGCGGCTGGCCGACCTTGCAGTTGTCGCGGTAGATCGCGAGCGCCTTGACGCCCATCTTCCAGGCCTCGAAGTAGACCTCCTCGACGTCCTCGACCGTGGCCGTCTCCGGCAGGTTCACGGTCTTGGAGAGGGCGCCCGAGATCCACGGCTGGATGGCGGCCATCATGCGGACGTGGCCCATCGCGGAGATGGAGCGCTCGCCCATGGCGCAGTCGAAGACCTCGTAGTGCTCGGTCTTGAGGCCGGGGGCGTCGATCACGTTGCCGTGCTCGGCGATGTGGGCGACGATCGCCTCGATCTGCTCCTCCTGGTAGCCCAGGCGGCGCAGGGCCTGCGGGACGGTGCCGTTGACGATCTGCATCGAGCCGCCGCCGACGAGCTTCTTGAACTTGACCAGGGCGAGGTCGGGCTCAAGGCCGGTGGTGTCGCAGGACATCGCGAGACCGATGGTGCCGGTGGGGGCGATGACCGAGGCCTGGGCGTTGCGGAAGCCGTTCTTGGCGCCGAGGCGGATCACGTCCTGCCAGGCCTCCGTGGCGGCGGCCCAGATCGGGGAGTCCAGGTCGTCCATGCGGACGGCGGCGGTGTTGGCGTCGGCGTGCTGCTTCATGACGCGCTGGTGCGGCTCGGCGTTGCGGGCGTAGCCGTCGTACGCGCCGACGACGGCGGCGAGTTCGGCGGAGCGCTTGTACGAGGTGCCGGTCATCAGGGAGGTGATGGCGCCGGCGAGGGCGCGGCCGCCGTCGGAGTCGTACGCGTGGCCGGTCGCCATCAGGAGGGCGCCGAGGTTGGCGTAGCCGATGCCGAGCTGGCGGAAGGCGCGGGTGTTCTCGCCGATCTTCTGGGTGGGGAAGTCGGCGAAGCAGATGGAGATGTCCATCGCGGTGATGACGAGCTCGACGACCTTGGCGAAGCGCTCGACGTCGAAGGACTGGTTACCCTTGCCGTCGTCCTTGAGGAACTTCATCAGGTTCAGCGAGGCGAGGTTGCAGGACGTGTTGTCCAGGTGCATGTACTCGCTGCACGGGTTCGAGCCGTTGATGCGGCCGGACTCGGGGCAGGTGTGCCAGCGGTTGATCGTGTCGTCGTACTGGATGCCCGGGTCGGCGCAGGCCCACGCGGCCTCGGCCATCTTGCGGAAGAGCGCCTTGGCGTCGACCTCCTCGATGACCTCGCCGGTCATGCGGGCGCGCAGGCCGAACTTCCCGCCGGTCTCGACGGCCTTCATGAACGCGTCGTTCACGCGGACGGAGTTGTTGGCGTTCTGGTACTGGACGGACGTGATGTCGTCGCCGCCCAGGTCCATGTCGAAGCCCGCGTCACGAAGGGCGCGGATCTTCTCCTCCTCCTTGACCTTGGTCTCGATGAAGTCCTCGATGTCGGGGTGGTCGACGTCGAGGATGACCATCTTGGCCGCGCGGCGGGTGGCGCCGCCGGACTTGATCGTTCCGGCGGAGGCGTCGGCGCCGCGCATGAAGGAGACCGGGCCGGAGGCGTTGCCGCCGGAGGAGAGCAGCTCCTTGGAGGAGCGGATGCGGGAGAGGTTCAGGCCGGCGCCGGAGCCGCCCTTGAAGATCATGCCCTCTTCCTTGTACCAGTCGAGGATGGACTCCATGGAGTCGTCGACGGACAGGATGAAGCAGGCGGAGACCTGCTGGGGCTGCGGGGTGCCGACGTTGAACCAGACCGGCGAGTTGAAGCTGAAGATCTGGTGCAGGAGGGCGTAGGCCAGCTCGTGCTCGAAGATCTCGGCGTCGGCGGGCGAGGCGAAGTAGCCGTGCTCCTCGCCGGCCTTCGTGTACGTCTTCACGATCCGGTCGATGAGCTGCTTGAGACCGGTCTCGCGCTGCGGGGTGCCGACCGCGCCGCGGAAGTACTTGCTGGTGACGATGTTGACCGCGTTCACCGACCAGAAGTCGGGAAACTCGACGCCGCGCTGCTCGAAGTTGACGGAGCCGTCGCGCCAGTTGGTCATGACGACGTCCCGGCGCTCCCACGTCACCTCGTCGTACGGATGCACGCCGGGGGTGGTGTGGATGCGCTCGATGCGCAGGCCCTTGCTCGCCGACTTGGCTCCCTTGGTGCGGGAACCACGTGCCGGGCCGCTCGCCGTCTCTGTCATGCCGCCTCCCATATACGGGCAAAACACACTTTGGCGCCCAGATAATCCCAGGGCACCGTCTTCTGGTACGTCGTTCAGTACTGCTGCCACGAGGGCCGGAGGGCCGTTCGGGGCACGTCTGCCGGGCCGCGCGACGGCGGCCGGTCGCACCGGGCCGTACGACGGCCCGGACCGCCGGTCAGTCGGCGGCGGTGGCGGGAACGGGGACCTCTGGGGTCGCGCCGCTTCCGGGGTTCTCGACGGGGGGCCGCACGCGGAGCTCCGCGATGGCGGCCTCGAAGTCCTCCAGGCTGTCGAAGGCCTTGTAGACGGACGCGAAACGCAGGTACGCGACGAGGTCGAGTTCCCGCAGGGGGCCGAGGATGGCCAGGCCCACGTCATGGGTGGTCAGCTCGGCGCTGCCGGTGGCGCGCACCGCCTCCTCGACCCGCTGGCCGAGTTTGGCGAGGGCGTCCTCGGTGACCGGTCGTCCCTGGCACGCCTTGCGCACGCCGGAGATGACCTTGGTGCGGCTGAAGGGCTCGGTGACGCCGGAACGCTTCACCACCATGAGCGAGCAGGTCTCCACCGTCGTGAAACGACGGGAGCAGTCGGGACACTGGCGACGGCGTCGGATGGACGTCCCGTCGTCGGTGGTGCGACTGTCGACGACACGGCTGTCGGGGTGCCTGCAGAAGGGGCAGTGCATTGGTTCCAGAGCCTCCCTCACGGCACGACTGACAAGCCTCGCGCGGCCCGTCAAGGCCCTGCGAAGCGACCACCAGCATAGGTGATGCGAGCACTCCCGGCAGACCGGGACCACTACCCCTGGGGGGCCGATGACATCCAACCACTAGATCTTGGGTTGGGGCGCGTACGAGGCCTTCCGCGTGTCGCGGCGCGCCCGTTCCCGGGATTCCGCCCCGCCGGGTGTGACACTGAGGGGGCCGCCGACCGGCCCCGGATACGCGCGGATGCGTGCGGGTGATCGCGACCCAGCGGCGAAGGCTACCGGAAGGGCCGGTTCGGGGCGGCGGCGAGGTGGTCCCGGGACGGCGTCACGGCGGCCCGGGGCCGCGATGCGCATACACCTCTCCCCAGATGGGCGTAGGGCAATCCGCGAATTTTCACTCGAACGTGTGTTTGGCGCAACCTTTCGAAAGCTACTACCGTTGTGCCAGCCAGGGAGACCATTCGAGAGGGGCCGACGACGTGACCACCACCGCAGACAGTGCCACCATCACCGCCCAGGACCGCTCCCTGGGCCGACTCGAGGCGGTGCACGCCATGAGTGACGTGAACGTGAACGGCGAGGAGCCCGGGCGCCCCGCCCGCGCCCTCCCCGGACGACCTCCCGGCATCCGGGCCGACAGCTCCGGCCTCACCGACCGGCAGCGCCGGGTCATCGAGGTCATCCGCGACTCGGTCCAGCGGCGCGGCTACCCGCCGTCGATGCGCGAGATCGGGCAGGCGGTGGGCCTCTCCAGCACCTCTTCGGTGGCGCACCAGCTCATGGCCCTGGAGCGCAAGGGCTTCCTCCGCCGCGACCCGCACCGCCCCCGGGCGTACGAGGTGCGCGGCTCCGACCAGCCGAGCACCCAGCCCACGGACACCACCGGCAAGCCCGCCGCGTCGTACGTCCCGCTGGTCGGCCGGATCGCCGCCGGCGGCCCCATCCTGGCCGAGGAGTCCGTCGAGGACGTCTTCCCCCTCCCCCGGCAGCTGGTCGGCGACGGCGAGCTGTTCGTCCTGAAGGTCGTCGGCGACTCGATGATCGAGGCCGCCATCTGCGACGGCGACTGGGTCACCGTCCGCCGGCAGCCCGTCGCGGAGAACGGCGACATCGTCGCCGCGATGCTGGACGGCGAGGCCACGGTCAAGCGCTTCAAGCGCGAGGACGGGCATGTCTGGCTGCTGCCGCACAACGCCGCCTACCAGCCCATCCCCGGCGACGAGGCCACCATCCTCGGCAAGGTCGTGGCGGTGCTGCGACGGGTGTGACCGCATCCCGTCGGCTCTGACCGGGCCCCGGAACCCCCTGCGCCGGTTCCGGGGCCCTGCCGTGTCCGGGCCCGGTTTTCCGGGCCGGTTCCCAGACGCCCCCGGGTCCGTTTCTCAGACGCTCGCCGCCTTCGAGGCGGCGTCGATGGCCGCGAGCGACTTCCGTACCTGGTTGCGGTCGGTGGTGTACCAGAAGTCGGGGAGCGAGGCCTTGAGGTAGCTGCCGTAGCGGGCCGTGGCGAGGCGGGGGTCGAGGACCGCCACGACGCCCCGGTCACCGGTGGCGCGCACGAGGCGGCCCGCGCCCTGGGCCATCAGCAGGGCCGCGTGGGTCGCCGCGACCGCCATGAAGCCGTTGCCCCCGGCTTCCTCGACGGCCTTCTGCCGGGCGCTCATCAGCGGGTCGTCCGGGCGCGGGAACGGGATCTTGTCCATGACGACCAGCTGGCAGCTGGGGCCCGGGACGTCCACGCCCTGCCAGAGCGACAGCGTGCCGAAGAGGCAGGTCTTCGGGTCGGCGGCGAAGTTCTTGATCAGCTCGCCCAGGGTGTCCTCGCCCTGGAGCAGGATCGGCAGCTCCGGGACCCGGGTCCGCAGCTCCTCCGCCGCCTGCTGGGCCGCGCGCATGGAGGAGAAGAGGCCCAGGGTCCGCCCGCCGGCCGCCTGCATCAGTTCGGTGAGCTCGTCGAGCATGTCGCCCCGGTCCCCGTCGCGCGCGGGGCGGGAGAGGTGCTTGGCGACGTACAGGATGCCCTGTCGGGGGTAGTCGAACGGCGAGCCGACGTCGATGCCCTTCCAGACCGGCAGGTCGTCGCCGGTGGTGCCCTCGGGGGCGAGGCCGAGCGAGGCCCCGACGCCGTTGAAGTCGCCGCCCAGCTTGAGCGTGGCCGAGGCGAGCACCACGGACCGCTCCGTGAACAGCTTCTCCCGGAGCAGGCCGGAGACGGAGAGCGGCGCGACCCGCAGCGAGGCACCACTGTGTCGATATGCGGCTCCGCCGCGGGGCTCGTGCCGCTCGTACCAGACGACGTCGTACTCGGACCCCTGCGTGATCCGCTCCGCGACGCCGTGGACGGTCTCCACCGAGGCCATGGCCTGCTTGCGCACGGCGTCCTCGTCCTGCACGGACCGGTCGCGGGTCGACCCCAGGGCCGTGATCACGGCGCGGGCCGCGTCCCGCAGCGCCATCAGGGCGTACGCGAGGTCCTCCGGGATCTCCTCCAGGCGGCCCGGCAGCGCCAGCTCCATGACCCGCTCGAAGCCCTCGGCGGCGGTCTGCAGCTGGTCGGCGATCTTCTCGTCCACGAGCTTCGCGGACCGCCGCACCGCACGGTTGACCTGGCCGGGGGTGAGCTCTCCGGTGGCGACGCCGGTCACGCGGGAGACCAGTTCGTGGGCCTCGTCGACGATCAGCACCTCGTGCTCCGGGAGCACCGGGGCGCCCTCGATGGCGTCGATGGCGAGCAGCGCGTGGTTGGTGACGACGACGTCCGCGAGCTTGGCGCGCTCGCGGGCCGCCTCGGCGAAGCACTCGGCCCCGTAGGCGCACTTGCTCGCGCCGAGGCACTCCCGGGAGGAGACCGAGACCTGGGACCAGGCCCGGTCGGAGACGCCCGGCGTCAGGTCGTCCCGGTCGCCGGTCTCCGTCTCGTCCGACCAGTCCCGCAGGCGCATCAGGTCCTGGCCCAGCTTGCTGGTGGGCGCGGCCGCCTCGAAGGGGTCGAAGAGGCCTTCCTCCTCGTCCTGCGGCACGCCTTCGTGGAGCCGGTGCAGGCAGAGGTAGTTCGACCGCCCCTTGAGCATGGCGAACTGCGGGCGCCGGCGCAGCTGCGGATGCAGCGCGTCGACCGTCCGGGGAAGGTCGCGCTCGACGAGCTGGCGCTGCAGCGCCAGGGTGGCCGTGGCCACCACCACCCGCTCCCCCTGGGCCAGCGCCGGCACGAGGTAGCCGAGCGACTTGCCGGTGCCGGTGCCGGCCTGGACGAGGAGGTGGGAGTTGTCGTCGATGGCCTCGGCCACGGCCTCGGCCATGGCGACCTGGCCGGGCCGCTCCGTGCCGCCGACGGCGGAGACGGCGGCATGGAGGAGGTCGGGGAGGGATGGCTTCGTCATAGCCCTCCCACCCTACGGGGCGGCACTGACAGCCCGGTCACGCGAGCGGGTTGGGAACGGTCCCGTGGACGGCCGCGTGGGGGCGCTCGGACCGGTCGCGGTAGCCGTCCAGGTGCAGACGGTTGCGGTTGAGGCAGAGCCGCTCGATGCGGGGAGTGAGCAGGTCGAAGAGTTCGAAGCGCTCCTTCAGCTCGGGGAAGCGCGCCTGGTGGCGCAGGATCTCGGCGCGGACGAGGGCCCAGAAGTCCCTCTCGGGCACTCCGAGTTGCTCTTCGCAGAGCGGTGCCAGGTAGCGGAAGACGCCGACGAAGAGCCCCGAGTGGATGAACTGGGTCAGGAAACCGGGCTCCTCCGTCAACAGGACGTCGCGGACGCCATCCGGAAGGGTGGCGTGTTCGGGAAGCGGGTGGGCACTGATGTTCACATCGTCGACGAAGTCCTTGATCGCCAGGCGCACGGGGACGTCGTCGGTGTCGTACACGACGATCGCGTTCTCGCCGTGGGGCGAGAAGACCGTGCCGTAGCGGTAGAGGAAGTGCAGCAGGGGAGGGAGCAGAGCGGTGAAGAGGTGCTGGAGCCAGACGGCGGGGGCGAGTCCCGAGCGCTCGACGAGTTCGGCGACGAACGCCCGGCCGGCCGGGTCCGTGTGGAGGAGGGCCGCGAGGGTTCGGGCGCGCTCGCCCGGCGGCAGTCTCAGGGGCTCGCGCCAGATCGCTCCGAGCAGTTCCTTGTACTGGTAGGGGACTTCGGGGAGCCGGTCGTACAGCGGGTGCTCGACGGTGACGGAGGCGACCTCCCCGAGGAGGACCACCCGGCACTCGTCCCGCAGGAACGGGTCGGCGTCGCGCAGCCCGTGGACCCAGGCGGTCACGGCGGGGGCGGCGAGGGTGCGCTCGGTGGGCAACCCGCGCCAGACGAGGGTGTTGAGCACCGAGAGCGGGAGCTTGACCGTGTGCCGGTCGGGGCGGCTGGTGTTGAGGAAGGTGCGGACGGACTGCTGCGGCAGGCGGAGGTCGCCGTCGGCGGGGAGGGGGACGATGTCACCGGCGGCGACGGCGGGTGCGTAGAGCGGGAGCAGGACCTCGTCCCACTGCCAGGGGTGTACGGGGAGCAGGAGGTAGTCGTCGGGCGCGTGGCCGCGGGCGGTGAGGGCGGCACGGAAGGAGGCGCGGACCTCCGGGTCGAGTTCCCCTGCGTAGAGGAGGTCGGGGGTTTCGAGGCCGGGGACGCCTCGGTAGGCGGCGAGACGGTTGCTGACGGCGATCCACGGCAGCCGGGTGGGGCGGCGCGCTTCGGGGGCCCAGCGGGCGGTGTCGGAGGCGGAGAAGCCGATGCGGCCTTTGTTGAGGACGAGCCAGGGGTGGCCGGTCTGGTGGCCTTCGAGTTCCGCGTAGGAGAGCTCGGCCAGTCGGTCCGCGGTGAGGGCCGTGTGGTCGAGGCGGGTGTCGGCGGCGAGGGTGGCGGAGAGTTCGCGGATGAGATGGCCGAGGGTGATGCCGTCGAGCCGGAGGAGGCCGCGGGCGCGGACCAGGAGGTCGAAGGGGTCGGTCAGGGGCCGGCCCTCGTGGGTGATCGAGTCGGCGGTGACGCGCCAGCCGCCGTAGGCGCCCCGGCGGGCGCGGAAGGTGAGCGTGGTGCCGTCGTCCAGTCGCAGCGTGTAGCGGTTGGGCTCGCCGTCCCGGTCTTCGGCCGGGAGGGGTTCGACCGAGAGGGGTTCGGCCGGGAGGGGTTCGATGACCTCCTCGTACGCGAACTCGGCGAGGAGCTTGGCGAGCAGCCGGGAGGAGGCCCGGGTCCAGGCGGCGGCGTTCAGTTCGGGGGGCGCGAGCAGTTCGGGCCCGGGAGCCGGAGCCGGAGGGGTGGGAGGGGTGGGCGCGGGGACGGCGGGGCCCCG
>NZ_JNXJ01000048.1:0-57291 GCF_000716625.1 Streptomyces bikiniensis
GGAAGCTGCGGTGTTCCACCACACGCATCACCGCCCTCGTTCAAGCCGTCCTCACCCTGCATCTGGCCAGCTCAGACCGAGGATGAAAAACGCTCATTGACACACTCTCCGGACCGGGACCGCTCAGGATCTGCCCAACGATCTACGCCGCAGACTGCCATCCACAACCGGTGTGAGCACCCCGGAAGGCTGTCACGCCAGCCTTTTGACCTGTGAATTCAAGTTGGCGGAGACTCAGTCAAGGACATCATCGTCACCCATACCAGCGTGGGGTCCATCCCCGCGGGCGCGGGGAGCAGTCTTTCTGACCTGCAGTTCTACCCCACCAACAGCCTCCTCTGAACCACTTTCACCGAAACCGACAAACCGCCTCATACACGTTCCATCACTTACCAAACGGCAGGCCACTTCGTGCCGGTGAGGGCAAGGTGCCAGTCGGGTCCCACTTCCAGGCAGAGACGACCGCCTTCCTCCACGAGGACGGCCGCCGGACGGGCAGGACGCGAAACGGGCCGGGGTAGTGGCGTGTCCAACGCGGCGGGCGGGATGTCGATGACGGCCAGGGTCTCATCGGCGACCTTCCCGCTCCGGCTGGGCCCTGTCGCGAGGCGCACGCCACCGGTGCGCGCTACATCTGCCTGTGGAGACCGGCACCGACTCCTACCGCCTCACCAGCACCCTAGCCCGAACCGAACAGACCGCAGCTGGCTGAAACCGCTGGACTGCTGGTCAGGACACCTGTCAGGCTCCGTCTCGCGGAGATACTCGATGTCCTGACCAGCATGGCGAAGACAGGCCGACTGGGCCCGGTGTTCAGCGGAGCCGAACTGGGACGAGGTGACCGCGGCACTCGGCGAGCCGTGGGACATCGGAACCGTGAGCCGGAACAGAAAGTGGCCGGGGCTCTTCGCCTACGGAGACCTGGAACTGAGTGTCTGCCGCTGCCGCAGGATCTCCCTCATCTGCGTCCAGACCTGGCGTGACGTCGTCGAACTCCCCCCATCGATTGTCGGGGGGACGGGCACCTTCCCGGCCGGGCTCAGGCACACGAACGTCGTTTCCGCCTTGGACAAGGCCGGCTGTTCCTGGGAGCCCTACCCTCCGCTGACCTTCGGCGACCAGTGCTCGCTCACGGCGATCCCGTCAGGAGCGAACTTCACCTTCGAGATCCCCGAAGGCGAGGAACCGGTGCTGAAC
Organism: Streptomyces bikiniensis; assembly: GCF_000716625.1. Lineage (NCBI taxonomy): Bacteria > Bacillati > Actinomycetota > Actinomycetes > Kitasatosporales > Streptomycetaceae > Streptomyces > Streptomyces bikiniensis. The sequence goes on from NZ_JNXJ01000048.1 coordinate 1,198, forward strand.
GTCATGGGCCTGCCCGGCGACAGACACGACTGCTCCGCACGGACTCCAGACCAAGATCACTGACGCGAAGCGCCGTCCAAAACTCGTGAACATTTATCGCCCCAGTGATCGCTAACCGCTGCTCAAACTGGTCGACAAACGCTGTCACTGGAGGCGAACGAAGCCAACGCCTCCAGCGGCCACACGGTGCGCTGCGCGGTGAACGGGATGATCCCGAGCGAGACGGAGGCGAGCGGCATCACGGCCAGGAGGTGGCGCAGCTGCCCGCGCATCGCCTCAGGCGCGGCGGTGCGGTAGCGCAGGACGGACTCCTCGAGGAGAGTCGATCGTCACCGTGCCGGTGGGGGCGATCCAGCCGAGGCGGACGACGTGGTCGAAGTCGGTGCGGCGTACGACGAGGCGATGGGCGGGGCCTGGTCGGGGCCGAGGGGGACGTGGCGGTCGGGGAGGAGGGGCAGGTTCCGGCGGCGGGCGAGGGCGTCGACCTGGTCGGGGTACACGTCCGGGGTGGCGATGTCGCCGCCAAGGTAGACGAGGAGGCCCGCGCAGACGAGATGGCCGACCACCGTAGCGGTCATAAGCGGCCGACAGAACGGCAACGGCTCCCCCAGCGCCTCCGTCAGCCGCTCCGCCGCCCACCACGCCGCCGCCGTGCCCTCCCTGGCTGAACCCGCGCTGATCAGGGTCGCCGAGGTCCTCTTCGACGTCACCGACAAGAACGGGGACCACACCATCGACGCGGACGAGTACCGGGCCCTGTTCCGGACCGCCTTCCACCGCGACGCCGTCGACGCGGGCGGCACCTACGGCCGCGGCGCGACGGCGCCACCAGGCCCCGGACGAAGGCCGGTTGTCAGGCGGGAGAAGGTACGGACCGGGACCGGTGGCCCTGCCACCGGTCCCGGTCCGCGCGGACGCCGACGCGTCACATCGGCTCGGGGAAGATGTCACTGATGCTCCAGGCGACGCTGAAGCAAGGGATGAACGCGTGGTCCTCCTGCTCGGTGTCCAGAGCTTGGAGCGCGAGGATCTGGCACATGGATGGTCTCCTCTTTCCTGACGGGATCGTGTCGGTCGGTCATCGCACACCTCGGCGCGGAGACGTCTGCCGCCGCGCCGAGGAGGTCATGGGAGGTCGGGCCGGTGACGTCGGACGGCTGCCGGGAGCCCGGGAGGGGCCGTCGTGGGACGCGGACAGGAGCGGGCCGGACAGCAGGCGGTGCAGGGCCAGGAGGACACCGGCTCCGCCACTGGACAGGTCGGCGGTGAACCGCTGTGAACCCGCTCCGAGGAAGCGGACACCGCGTCGGTACGGAATGGCGTACTTCAGAAGACCGGTCCCGGCGCGCACGGCGTCTTCGCGTGCGGCGTCCGTGCCGGTCGCTTCGGCGTGGTCGGCCAGGAACCAGGTCAGTCCAGCCAGTCCCCGGTACAGGCCCGCCTCCTTCGTGGCACGGGAAACCCTGATGCCGGTCACCAGCCGCGGAAGTGCCGCCGCGCAGCGTTCGTCCGGCGTGGTGGTCGTGTAGCGGGTGAGCACCGCCGCGAGACCGGCCGCGCCCGTGGCCAGGTAGGGCATGGCGCGGGTGAGTCGTGCGTTGTCCGAGAGGGACAGGGCACCGTCTTCCAAGGCAAAGGTCCGATCCAGCTCTTGGTGGAGCAGCAGACGGCCTGCCTCCAGGAAGCGCGCCTCGCGGGTGTCACGCGCCAGGCGGTGGAGGAAGAGGGCCAGACCCGAGCGGCCGTGCAGCAGGCCGCGGGCATCGTGCTCGCCGAGGGCTGCCGACAGGTCGGGGATGCCCAGCAGGCCTTCCCCTGCCGCGGCGGCTCGCTCCAGGTGGCTGTTCTCTCCGGTCAGCCGGTGCAGGGCGAGCCAGCCCAGGCCGACCCCGGCCCGCCCGCCCGCCAGCGTGGCACACGAGGCGGTGAGCGGGTGGCCGTCGGCGTCCTGGAGCAGATCGACGGCCTCGTCCAGCCGACCGAGGCCGGCCAGGACCCGGGCGACACCGGCCGACCCGACGAGCAGCCCCGGAGACAGCGCGCCACGCAGGGCCAGTACGTCGCGGCGCAGTCGTTCGCATATCTCCTCCGGCACCGCGGTCCCGGCGCGGTGCAAGGCGTACACCACTCCGGCCGTACCGTAGGCCAGGCATACGTTGTTGGTACGGAACGCCTCGGGGGAGGGAGGGAAAGCCCACTCCGGACGGTCGACGTCGGCCATCTCCAGCAGCCCCGCCGTCACCTCCTCGGCCAGCCGAGTGAGACGGCCGTGCAGATCGGTGTCCGGCTCGGTGGAGGGCAGACGATCGGAACCGTCGTCGTTCAGGTGGAAGACGGTCGCGCGCTGCCACAGGTCCTGCGGGGGAGCAACGTCCGCCAGATCGCGGCGCAGGAGCAAGAGGTTGTCGGGCGCGTGCTCGGCGATTTCGTTGAACGGCGCCAGGAACGCGAGGGCGACCGCCGACGTGCCGTACCGGTCCTGAAGGAGCGGATCGGTGTCGGCCCGGCGCAGCCCGGGCGGCGGGGTGAACCCCGGAGTGCCCATCCCGCTCGGAGCAGCGGACAGTGCCGAGGCCGCCTCGAAGTCCACCAGCCGTGCCCCGCCCGACGGCGTGACCAGGACGTTGCCCAGGTTGAGGTCGCCGAACCGGTAACCGGCGGTGTGCAGTCGTTCCAGCGAGGCGTCCAGCGAGGCCAGCAGCCGCCGGCACGCCTCGTAGTACGCGGCAACGGAGTCGGCCGTGCGGTCGGCGCGTGCCAGTGGGGAGGACCGGCTCAACCAGCCCACCAACGGCTGCCCGGCAACGTACTCGGTGACGAGGAAATCGTGCTCCCACTCCGTGAAGTGTTCCAGGGGCTCCGGGCCCACCCCCGGGGCGGCCGCGTGCAGGTCGCGCAGCACGTCGTACTCGTGCCGCAACCGCTGCCTCGCGTCGGTCCCGTCGAAGACCAGACCGTTGTGGGCACGGGCCTCCTTGAGGAAGACGGTGCGGCCGGTCCGCCGGTCGCGGGCCCGGTAGGCACCACCGGCGTTGCTCAGGCGCACCGCTCGGTCCACCTCGTAGTCGCGGATCAGGATCGGGCCCGCGTGCGGCTGCCCCTCCCGCTCGACGAATGGGTCCGTGACTCCCGGGGGCAGGTGGAAGGCGGGCAGCCGTGAGTCCACGATCTCGCGGCCGAAGCCGTCGCGGATCACCCCCTCACGGGTGCCGTCGGCCCTGAGCCGGCTGCTGGCGCCGTCGAAGGAGCCATAGCGGTAGTGGACCGTTCGCGAGTCGCGAAAGCGCCGGTCGGTGAGAACGTAGGGTCCCTCCTCCCCGTCGAGCGCCTCGCGCAGGCGTTCCAGCAGTCGGCGTGCGGTCGTCGTGTCCGGTGGATACACGGTGCAGAACTTGCCCGCCTGGGTACGCACGGCGTGCTTGTGGTGGAGGAACAGGAAGAAGAGGCGGGCGCTCAGGTGCTTGAAGGGCACTCCTTCGGCGAAGCAGATTCCGGCGACCGTGTCGAGCACGTGCTGCGCCCGCTCCAGACGCGCCGACACGTGGATCTTCCAGCCCTGTTCGGGGAAGTCGGTCCGCGGACCGGACCAGACCGTCCAAAGCCCCTGGGAGGAGCCGTGCATGCCAGGCGGCACCTCACCGGGAGCGAAGCACGGTCCGGGGTCGGCCGCGCTGGGCAGCGGCAGGAAGTACTCCTGGTCCGCGAGTGCCTCGCCGAAGCCTTCGAGCACGGGATCTCCTCACAGAGCGGTGACGGGCCGCTTCAACGGTCTCGTGCGCCGGGCACTGGTACCGGCAGGTGCGGCGGCGGTTCCGGCGGCGGTGTGTGCGACCAGTGTCGAGCGAGAGCGTCCCCGAGACGGCCCGCAGGGTCCGCGCATGCTTGGAAAGTCGGCCGATTTTTCTGTCCGACCGACCCGCCGCCCAGAGCGTGTCTCCTTGATTCGCTTGTCGGTTGATTAGACGTGTCCGTCCAGTTAGTGATCACTGATGCGATGTGGGACCGGATCGAGCCGTGGATGCCGGCCGACCCGGTCCGCGGTCGGCGATGGGCCGACCACCGCCGAACCCTGGAGGCCATCGCCTGGAAATACCGCACCGGCTCGCCTTGGCGGGACCTGCCGGACGAGCTGGGCTCGTTCCAGACCGCTCCCAAACGGCTGCTCAAAGAGCGTTTTGTCCCGGCAGGAGCGCTTCGTCACAATTCGGGTGATGGAACGGCTAGGGTCGGCTGAGGCTTCAGACGTCTGTTGTGGCAGGTGGGGCGGGTGACGTCTTTCGAGGGCCCGTTTCAGTCCCTTCGCTCCTGTCTGATCCCAACGCGCCCCCGGTCGCGCCTGTTTGCGCCCTGTAATGGGAGAGCCGTCATCGCTACTACAGAAACATGCCTCGCAGATCGCGACCGTATCCGAGCGACTTGTCCGATGCCCGTTGGAAACTGCTGGAACCAACTCTGACAGCCTGGCGGACCGAACGAAGGGGGAAGGGCCTGGACATCGGCCGGCCGTCCGAGCATGATCTGCGCCGGATCATGGACGCCATCCTCTACGTCGACCGGACCGGGATCCCATGGAGGTATCTGCCGCACGACTTCGCTCCGTGGGAAACCGTCTACGGATACTTCGCCGCCTGGCAGAAGGACGGGGTCTTCGACCAGCTCAATGGTCTTCTGCGGCGCCTGGTCCGTAAGGCTGAGGGCCGCGATGTCGAGCCCAGCGCCTGCGTTCTCGACGTCCAGAGCGTCAAGGCCTCGGCCAACGTGCCGGCGGTCGGCCAGGGCATCGACGCGGGCAAGAAGATCGCGGGCCGCAAACGTCACATCGGCGTCGACACACTCGGCCTCCTCCTAGCCGTGCTGGTCACCGCCGCCAGTGTCTCCGACAACGCCGGTGGCATCCATCTGCTCTCGGACATTGCCGCAGGCCACCCGCGCGTCACAAAGGCATGGGCCGACAGCGGTTATCGAACCAAGGCCGTCGACCACGGTGCCCGCTTGGGCATCGATGTCGAAGTCACGCGTCGCGACCCCGCCCAGAAGGGCTTCAAGGTGATTCCGCGGCGCTGGGTCGTCGAGCGGACCTTCGGCTGGCTCATGCATCACCGTCGCCTCGCCCGCGACTACGAAACCCACCCCCACCGCTCTGAAGCCATGATCAAGGTGGCCATGATCGACCTCATGAGCCGACGACTCACCCACGAATCCACCTCGAACTGGCGCGACTCCTGAGTCAGGAGAAAGCGCCCTGAGCAGGGCAGTGCCAGTCGGCCGAGTCGATCGCATCCTCCTCCATGTCACTGAGGTGAAAGCAGTTTCCGTTGACCCACACCGTGACCGATTCGGGCCGATGGTCGACCTGGAATGGTTCGTCCCCCCGCAGAGTTCCGGACCATGAGCCATCCGCTGCAGGCGAGTGGGTGACAACGGCCCACGTCTGCTCTGGGAGCATCTGGTACGTGTCCGCCCAGGGCTCCACGGTCAACTCCAGCGCGGACTCACCTCCATTGCTGATCAGCAGCCGCGCTGTTCCGACACTGTCCATTCCCCGCACCCCTCCTTGCCTCTACGGGCGATCCCGCACGCAGCTGCAGAGTACGGGCCCACACGACCCGATCGTCACGCACGCACGACCGCCTGAAGTCGCCCTGCCACCCGAGATATCAAACAGCCCTGCCGGGACAAAACGCTCTTTCAGGTGGGCCATGGACGGCACCTGGGAACGGATCTTTGCCGCGCTTCTGACAGTGGCCGACGGTCTGGATGACATCGGCTGGACCGTGTCGGTGGACTCCACCGTCTGCCGAGCCCACCAGCACGCCACCGGAGCCAGGAAAAAGGAGCGCCAGATCGGGCTGAGCCTGGCGACCATGCGCTCGGACGTTCCCGCGGCGGCCTGAGCACGAAAGTCCACCTCGCCAGCGACAGCCTTGCACGGCCCTTGGCCCTCCGCGTCACAGCGGGTCAGGCGGGCGACGCGCCAGCCTTCGAAGCCGTCATGGCCGGCATCCGTGTTCCGCGAAGCGGGCAGGGAAGGCCGAGGACCCGACCGGACGCCGTCCTGGCGGACCGCGCGTACTCATCCCGCGCGATCCGGAGCCATCTCCGCCGACGCGGGATCCGAGCGGTCATTCCTCAGCCCTCCGATCAGATCCGTCACCGCCTGCGGCGAGGCCGAACCGGTGGCCGGCCACCCGCCTTCGACGCCGAAACATACAAGCAGCGCAACGCGGTCGAACGATGCATCAACCGGCTCAAACAGTGGCGCGGTCTGGCAATGCGTATGGACAAGCTGGCCATCGCCTACCAGGCTGCCCTCCACCTTGCCGCCACCCTCGTCTGGGCTCGCGAGTGATCGAGAGGCCGCCCATGGGTTTTCGGTCAGAGAGGATCGAGGAGCATCAGGACCTCGTCCCGGGTGTCGTCGGGCGCGAAGCGCAAGGCGCTGGGCCAGCGGCCGACCTCCCGCCATCCCAGGCGGCCGTAGAAGTCCTCCAACCCTTCTCTTCCCCGGGCCGTGAGACGGAGCTGCTCAAGCCCCAGCTCGTCACGGGCGACCGTTCGCAACTCTCGCATGAGAGCGGAGCCGACACCACAGCCGCGGAAACCGGGATGGGTCTGGAGGTGATGGACCGTTCCCCAGTGTGCGACGAGCCGAAAGGGATCACTTTTGAGGACAACCCACCCGGCAAGAGCCTCACCGAACCTGGCGGTGATGAGGCGGCTGCGCGACGGTTCGAGATGGCTGAGGAACTCGTCTGCGACCGGCGCGACGTCGTCGTCATGGACCGGAGGGAAAGGAAACCCCGCGGCACCGCCTGCGTTCGTGACCGCGATCCAGCAGTCGACGAGCTGACGCCTCAGATCGGAAGAGACCTCATGCATCCCGGTGATCTGGGTGAGAGTGGGTCTGATCTTCTGCTTCATGCACAGGAGCATCCCAGTCGGTGCTGACATCGAAGTGAGTCAAGCCTCAGAAGCCACCTACGACTCACGCCTTCAAAGAGACACCTCCTAGTCGACTCCTACGTAGACATGAAGGGGCGGCTGACCGGAGCGCTTCGGATACGCCGGGCGCTTGCGGATGCTTCCACGCGCTCTTTCCGCGCGCCGGACCGCGTACAGATCATGGACGCGGTCCAACGGAAATGACCACAGCCGGAGCATCCGTGCCCGGAGCGGTCGCCACGGAGAGGACCTTGATGGCCGCTCCTCGCCCATCTCGCCTGGCCCACCGCCTGGCCGCCTTCGGCACAGCGCCCCACGCCTCCCAGACGAGTCGGCCGACCGTCTCGGCCGCCGCGACACTGCACCGCTCCTGAAGGCTCCTTGCTATCGGGTGCTGCACATCACGTAGAGGTCCACTTCGATCGGCTCGTAGAAGCTGCCGGCTTGCACCCACCAGCCGTCGCGGTCGGCCTCTTCGCCCATCAGACCGGGCCGGGACGCCCGGAGCGCCGACTCCTAGGTGTTCGCGGCGGCGCCGCCGCTGGTGACCCGTCGGCCGTTCAGGCAGGTCAGGAATCCGCCCGAGGGTTGGTTCTTGCTGATCTTATAGGTCGTCCACTGGTTGTCTTCGATGGGATCGGCGCACGTCGCATAGCCGGCGACACCGACGTTGCTCCACTGGTTGTTACGCCCTTCGACCGTCCACTGCGTCGGCCCGGACGAGGTGAAAGCAGACGGGTAGCTCTTGGTGAGGGTGGTGTCCTCCCCCTGGATCTCGCCTCCGCCGCCAAGGACGGTCTTACCCGCCGGGCAGGAGACCGCGGAGGGCTGGTTGCTCGGAAGGCCGGCGGTTACGGGCGCCGTGGTGGCCGTGGGCGGGCTCGGGCGTGAGATCGGCGGGCACGGTGTCCTCGGTTTCCCCGGCCTGCGGGCCGGATCGGGGGTCGTCCGGCCCGTACGCGGATGTGCGTGCGGGCCGGGGCCACCGTCGGAAGCACCCCCCTTGTCCGCGGTCTAACCGCCCACGGCATCCGGTGTCCGATTCCTCCTCGACTAGGCCCTTGTGGTGCGGATTTGTCCGTGAGTGGCATCACGACCGCCTCCCTGGAGAACGTATCGGCCACCAGAGCGGTAGCGGAGGTGGACAAGGGGTCATGGCCCGGCTCACGGTCGGGCCGACCCTGCCGGACAAGGGGCCGGGTTTGACCCTTGCAGTACCGTTACGCCCCCTTCGGGCTAGGGGAGATTTCTTCGTCCTCTGCCCACAGGCCCGCGATTTGAGACTCGTTCTGAGGCCGCCACGATCAGCGGAGCGGTCCGGAACCGAGGAGCCATACGTGCCCGAGAACACCACCATCACGCCACTCGTCCCGACGACCCCGCAGGCGGTGATGGACGTCTTCGGCCACCTGCGGGCGGCCAGCGTCGCCGACAGCGAGTTCGCCGGCGAACTCGTGGTCGCCGGGCCGCGGATGCCCGAGCTGATCGTGGACGTCGTCGAGCGGATCGTCGTCCCCGTCACCACGGTCGGCGAACGCACGGCGGAGCCGTGCGACGAGTCCTTCGTCCTCGACGCCCTCGGCCGGGTCTTCGTGACCGCCCTGGGCGCCTGGGCCACGGCCGGCCCGGACACCGCCGAACCCCTCGCCCGCACCGCCCTGCACCTCATCGCGCAGCTGCTCGTCGAGGATCACGAGGACCTGGCCGACGTCCTGGAGCACCTCGACACCGTCGCCCTGCACCAGGCGATCCAGGCCCACCCGGCCCCCGCTACCCGGTAACGCCCTCCCCACCTCTCCAGGCAGGCGGGCGCGGTAGGTGCCCGCCACCGACACGGACAAGGAGTCCCCTGTGGAAACCACGACGCATACCACCACCGTCTCGGAGCAGACCGCGCAGGCCGCCGAGTACCGGGAGCGGATGACGCGGGCCGCCGACTACGTCGAGCTGGTCTGGCGCCACCAGGGCACCGAGCGGGAGCAGACCGAGCTGGCGGCGTTCCACGCCGACAACCGGCTCGCGCGGACGGTCGGCGAGTTCGGCACGCTGCTGCTGACCCGTCACCTCACCGCCGTGCCCGACGGGCACGTCGGCTGCGAGGCCGGCTACGTCCTGGACAGGCTGGCGACCGTGACGAACCGGGACCTCATGCGCCGGTGCCTGACGGGTAACGCGGTGGAGGCCGCCTGGTCCGCGGCCCAGTTCCTGATCGAGTGCATGCAGGAGGTCGACCAGGTCAGCCAGTTCCTCGCCGACGTCCGCGGCGACATCGCCACCGGAAGGCCGGCCACCGCCTGACCCCAGGCAGCGCCCTCGGTGAACTCCACCCGGCAGCCGGAACGGTGGGTGGAGTCCACCGGGTGGAGCGGAACGGACGTGGGCTCCACCCTCCACCGGGTGGAACCCGCGTCCGTGGCGACCACTTCGGTGGGAGCCGCGGTCCATCCGGTGGAATCCACTCGGTCGGCCCGCTCTGGGGGTGGGATCCGCGCATCACGGTGTCCGTTTTACCCCTTGACCACCCCTTGACCGCACCATTTGCCCCGGCGTCGGTGGAGTCCACTTCCACTCGGTGGCGCGGTGCAGCACGCCCCCGGGCGCACGGTAGTGCCGAGTGGAAGGGCGGGTTCAGCGACGGCGGGAACGGTGCGGACGTACGGCCCGTGGCGGGTTCGACCGGCCTCCGGAGTACTGCCGCGTCCGGTTCCCCCACACCGGCGCGGGCACGGCGGGCGCCGCGTACAGCACCGCCCGCAGCCGGACCGCGTCGGCGAGCTGCTCCAAGCGCTCCATGTACTCGGGTGCGAGATCCGGGATCGGGTGGACCATGGCGAAGACCTCCGTACCTCGGTGACCGGCTCCCCCACCCTCGTCTCCCTCCCCGTCGCCAGGACGTGGCCGCCGGTCGCGTCCCAGCCGGTGCGACCGCGACTTCGGCCCCCGGCCCACCCGGCGGACCGGAGCACGAAATGGTGGGCTCCACTCGGTGGACTCCCTTCCCCACGGAGTGGAACTCACCCGTGGAGAGTGGAGCCCATTCAGCGGCTCGCCCCGCCGTGTCCGGTGCTGGGCTGGCCGGGATGCTGCCGGTGCTCCTGGTCCTTGAGGACCGGCCGGGGAGCGGGAGCTTCGGGTCGGGGTTCGTAGCGCTCCCGGAGCATCTTGGCGCGTGTCTTCATCTCCTCGATGCGGGCCTGGATGCTGATCTGCTCGGTGGTCAGGTCCTGTGTGCCCGTCTTGGCGCGCGCCCTCTGGAGCGCCCGCAGCCGCTCCATATAGTCCGTCGGCTCGCTTTCGCCCTCCGGCTCCTCGACGTCGGTGTCAGGGAAGAGGAGGAGCTGTTCGGGCATCGCGGCCTGCTGGTGCGCGGTGACGCCCTCGTAGTGGGCCCAGCGAGCGGTGCAGAGGCGGTAGTCCGCCAGGAGCCCGCGGGTGGTCTTCGGTTCGGTGATGTCCAGGCAGTACGCCGCGATGGCCGCGTTCACGATCGTCTCGTCCAGACCGGGCTCGCGGCGGCGGCCGCGCTGAACCAGGACGAGGAAGCGCCGGGCCTCGGCAAGCAGGTGGCGGCGGTGGAAGAGACCATCGCTGCTCATCACGAACACCATCGCGCTGACGCCGAACGCCGGCCGGTCGGCGCGGCGGTCGTCGAGGACACCGAGGTCCAGACCCTGCAGGGGGAACCGGCACTCGTCCCGCGGTACGCGGGGCCGCCGCCGCACCGCGTCGGGTGCTCGACGAGTTCTTGGGCACGACCGAGGTCAACCAGAACCTGGCCGCGCGGGTGTCCGCCCTCGGCACCGCCTACCCCGCCCGCCGCCCGGACGCCGATCCGCTGGAGGGGCGGCGCATGTCGGGCATCGGCCCGACCACCGCAGGATCCTCCGCCACGCGGGTCTACGAGCCGGCCGACCGCAGCCGTTTCCTGCTGCTGGACTTCGTCGGCGACGAGACGCTCCCGCCCGCCGTCGAGGCCGGGTGGAGCGGACGCGTCGAGGCCGTGACGGTGACCGGATGGGACCATCACCCCGAACTGGCGGGGGCATCCGAAATCCTGGTGCGCCCCGACGGCCATGTCGCCTGGGCGAGCCGAACCGGTGACACGGCCGAGCGGCGGGCCGAACGCACACGGACGCTCGCCGTGTGGGCGGGCGCCCCTGGCACGGGAACCTGAGATGCGCCTCCTCTTCGACGGTGCCGATCTCGACGCGGTCGGCCATTTCACCGACCGCCCCACCACCGCACCGGCAGGCACCACGAACCCCGGCGGATTCGGCTGGTCCGTCATCACCCGCCCCAGCACCGACGTCGCCGTCACATCACCGCCCGACGGCAAGAACATCCGCGTCGTCCTCCGGAGGGGGGAAGGGAGGAGGCCGGGGCCGAAGGGACCCCGTTGGTTCCGTGCCCTGCCGTGTTTGATGTCGCGCACGCGCTGGACGAATCCGGACGGGGTCAGCGGCGTGCCGCGGTGACCATCACCAGGAGGGGGACGAGGCGGGTGGGCGGGATCTGGTAGCGGCCGCGCCCCATCGTCTCCAGCCAGCCGGCGGAGACGAGCTGCCGCAGATGGTGGTAGATCTGGCCGGTCGTGCCGAGCCCCTCCAGCTCGATGAGCTCGGCGACCGCTGTACGTCCTCCGGCCAGCGCCTGGATGAGCCGCAGCCGCACCGGGTGGCTCAGTGCCCCCAGTGCGTCGGCCGCCTCCGACCAGTCCGAACTGAGCATCGAGTCGGTGGTGTCGGAGCGCTCCCACTCGACGAGGTCCCCGTCGAGGCCGACCACGGACCCGGCGAACAGGACCCCGCCGTGCGCCGCTTCCTGGAGCCGCTCGCGGAGCTGGGGCAGCGCCCAGTAGGCCTCGGCCGGCGTCTCGTCCGGGACGGGGCCCCGGTGGTCGCCGTCCAGCCTGGCCTCGATTTCGGAGAGTCGCTGCGCCATGTCGGCGACCTGCCCCGCCAGGGCCTCCCAGGAAGACGCGTACTCATTCATCGAACCAGCCTATCGGTGGCCCCGTCGCCGGGCGCATCAGGCGTCCGGCGGCAGGGCGGCGATGAGGCTCTTCGGCCGCATGTCGGTCCAGTGCTCCTCGATGTACCGGAGGCAGGCCGCGCGGTCGTCGGGCCCGAAGACACGGGTCCAGCCGACCGGCACCTTCACGAACCGGGGCCACAGGGAGTGTTGCCCCTCGTCGTTGACGAGCACCAGGAAGGCGGCGGTCTCGTCGTCGAACGGATTGGTCACGGGATGGCCTCTCTCTTTCGGTCGTCGTTCCGGAACTCCGTGCCGAGCAGCTCCGCCACCGGCGCCTCCGGCCGGGTGGCGAAGGCGTCGAGCAGGTCGGTCAGCTCGTGGAGGAGGGCGCGGGCGGCACCTGGTTCCAGCGCGCCCGGCCGGTGGTCGAGGCGCAGGTGCAGCGCGCCGTCGACGGCGAACGCCACCAGGGTCAGCGGGTAGTGGGTGGCGTCCCGGCCCGTCACGGAGGCGACCCGGAGGCCCTGGGCGGGGCGCGAGAGGGTGGCCCGGTCCAGAGGGTAGTTCTCGAACACCAGGTGGGTGTCGAACAGTTCCCTGCGTCCGACCGCGCGCTGGATCTCGCTCAGCCCGATGTGGTGGTGCGACAGCAGCCGGGTCTGTTCGTCCCGCAACCGGCGCAGGGCCTCGCGCACGGTCTCCGTGCCGTCGACGCGCACGCGGACCGGCACCGTGTCGATGAACAGACCGATCATCGAGTCCATCCCGGACAGCTCGGGCTGGCGGCCCGAAACGGTCGCGCCGAACACGACGTCGTCGGTGCCGAGACGACGGGCCAGCAGCAGGCCCCAGGCGTACTGGACCACGGTGTTGAGCGTGACGGCGTCGCCGCCCGGGGCGCGCAGCGCCGTGGTGGCGGCCTCGGACAGCACGGCGTCCAGGGAGGCCGCGGGCCCGACGCCGACGGGCGCGGCCCCGGTCAGTCGCCGGGGCGCGGGGGCGCCGCTGAAGGCGGCGCGCCACGCCGCGCGGGCGGCGGGCGCGTCCTGGGCCGCCAGTAACGCGAGGTGGTCACGGTAGGGGGTGGCCGGGGGCAGCGCGGCCGGGTCGCCCCCGTGCGCGTACAGCTCGAGCAGTTCCCCGACGAGGAGCGGCATGGACCAGCCGTCGAGGATCAGGTGGTGATGGGTCAGGACGAGGCGGTGCTCGTCCGGTCCCCACCGGGTGAGGGTGAAGCGGAGCAGCGGCGGCCGGTCGGGAGGGAAGCGGCGGGTCAGGTCGGCCCGGTTGATCCGGTCGAAGACCTGCTTCCGGCGCTTCTCGGAGACGCCGGTGAGGTCGAGCAGGCGCCATCTCGGCGGGACCGTGGCGGGGACGACCTGGACGGGGCGGCGCAGGCCCTGGTGGACGAACGCGGCGCCGAGGTGGGGATGGCGGGCGGTCAGGGCAGCGGTGGCCGCGCGCAGGGTGTCCCGGTCCAGGCCGCCGTGGAGCGTGAGGACGCACTGTGCCTGGTAGACGTCGGGGGCGTCGGGGGCGTACAGGGCGTGGAAGAGCAGTCCCTCCTGGAGCGGGGTGAGCGGGAGGACGTCCGCCAGGCCGGGGTGGGCCTCCTCCAGGTGGTCGACCTCTTCCTGTGTGAGCCGGACGAGCGGCAGGTCGGAGGGGGTGCGGCCGCCGCTGCCGCGGGTCCGCGCGTGCAGGACGAGGGAGTCGAGAGCGGCGAACCACAGGTCGGTGAGGAGGCGGACCTCGGCCTCGGTGAGCCGGCCGTCCGTCCAGGTCGCCGTGGCGCTCAGCCGGGGGCCGTCGGGTCCGTCGGTCGTCAGCGCGTTGATGTCGAGGACGTGTCCGCCCGGCAGGCCGGAGGCTCCGGCGGTACGGGACGGGACCTGCTCCCCGGTGATGCTCCAGTCCGTGTCGGCGGTGGTGGCGAGGCGGCCCAGGTAGTTGAAGCCGAGCTGCGGCGGGGTCCGGCCGTCGAGTGCGGGCCGGGCCGCCGGGTCGAGGTGGCGCAGGATGCCGTAGCCGACGCCCCGGTCGGGGATCGCGCGTAGCGTCTCCTTGACCCGCCGCAGTGCGCGGCCGAGGCCGGTTCCCGCGCTGCGCACGTCGGCCCAGGAGCAGCCGGTGGCGGGCAGCCGGACCGGGTAGAGGGCGGTCAGCCAGCCGACGGTCCTGGACAGGTCGGTGCCGGAGTGGTCGGGGCGGCCGTGCGACTCCAGGTCGACGAGCAGGCCGTCCGGGGCGGGCGGCCTGCTGCGGCGGCGGCACCACTCCTCGACGGCCAGGGCCAGGCCGGTGAGGAGGACGGGTTCGATCCCGCAGTGGAAGGCGACGCCGACCTCGGTGAGCAGGGGTGAGGTCCGGCCGGGCGGCAGCGTGGCGGTCAGGGTGCGCGTCGGCGGGGGGGCCGCCGAGGATGTCCCGCAGGCACGGGGGGCGGAGCGGGTTCCGGCGAGGGGGCCGGAGACCGGGGCGGGAGGAGGGGCGGGGCGGGGGTCGGCGAGGGCGGGGTCCGTGCCCGCCAGTGTCTCTGTCCACAGTGGCAGTTCAGTCCGGCGCGTCCCCTCCGTCCCCTGGGTCAGTAAGGTGCGGGCCCACTCCGGAAGGGTCACGGGCGGCGGGATGAGCTCGGGGGTCTTTCCGGCGGCCAGCGCCTGGTCGGCGGCGGCCAGGTCGGAGAGCAGGATCCTCCAGGAGACGGCGTCGACGGCGAGGTGGTGGATGACGAGCAGCAGCCTCCCGGTCGCATCGGGTCCCCGATCGAGGAAGGCGGCGGAGAGCAGGTGTCCCCGTGTCGGGGCGAGCTGTCCGAGTGCCTCGTCCAGCGCGTCGGGGGGCAGCAGGGGCGGGCCGTCGGCGGGGGCGGGAAGGTGGCGCACCCGGTCGTCGACGCGTATCCGGCCGGCCGGACGGATGTCGAGCCGCCACTCCTCGCCGGTGGGGTCGAGGCGCATCCGCAGGGCCGCGTGCCGGTCGACGAGCGCCTGGAGGGCGGCGGTGAGGCGGTCGGCGGTCAGCCCGGCCGGGGTGCGGACCACCATGTGCTGGCTGAACGCGTCGAGGTCGCTGTCCTGTTCGCGCCACCAGTGGACGATGGGGGTCGGCGGGAGCGGTCCGGCGTCGCCGTCGGGGCCCGTGGCGGCGGGGGCCGGGGGGTCCACGGCCTCGGCGCGCGCGGCGAGGCCGTGGACGGTGGGCGCGCGGAAGAGGTCGTTCACGGTGATGCGCAGCCCGGCCTCGTAGGCGCGGCTGACGAGCTGGATGGCGGTGATGCTGTCGCCGCCGGAGTCGAAGAAGCCGTCGTGGACGCCGATCGCCGGGGTGTGGAGGAGTTCTGCGAAGAGGACCAGGAGGAGGCGTTCTCGTGCGGTGCGGGGTGCGGCGGTGTCATCGGGCCCGGCGGTGCCGGGCAGGGCGTGCGGGCGGGGCACCGGGGCCGGTTCGGGCAGGGCGGCGCGGTCCGGTTTGCCGTTGTGGGTGAGCGGCAGTGCGGTCAGGACGGCCCACTCCGCCGGGACCATGTAGTTGGGGAGCGTCTCGGTGAGGTGCCGGCGCAGGGCCTCCGGGTCGGCCTCCGTTCCGTCGGCGGGGACCACCCAGGCGGCCAGCCGCTTCCTGTCGGGCCGTTCCTCGCGCACTGCCACGAGGGCCTGGGCGACGGTGGCGTGCTCGACGAGCGCGGCGGCGACCTCGTCGGTCTCGATGCGGAAGCCCCGCAGTTTGACCTGTCCGTCGGTGCGTCCGCGGAACTCCAGAGTGCCGTCCGGCAGCCAGCGTGCCAGGTCGCCGGTCCGGTACATGCGGGTGCCGGGCGGGCCGTAGGGGTCGGCGACGAAGCGTTCGGCGGTCTGTCCGGGACGGCCGAGGTAGCCGCGCGCGATGCCGGTCCCGGCGAGGTAGAGCTCCCCCGTCACCCCGGTGGGCACCGGCTGGAGCCCGGCGTCCAGGACGTAGCTGCGGCCGCCGTCCAGGGGGCGGCCGATGGGGAGGCCCCGGCGGCCCGTCCCGGCGGCCAGGTCGGCGTCGACGATCTGGTGCCAGGTGGCGCAGGTGGTCGTCTCCGCCGGTCCGTAGCCGTTGACGACCGCGGTGTCCGGGCAGTGGAGCCGGACGGCCCGGACGGCGCGGGACGAGACGACGTCGCCGCCGGTCCACACCACGTCGAGGCCGCGCAGGCAGCCCGGGTCCTCCTCGGCGACGAGTTGGAAGAGGCCGGCGGTCAGCCAGAGGCTGGTGGGGCGGGTTTCGGTGAGCAGCCGCCGCAGGGTCCGCAGGTCGAGGTCGCCGGGCGGGGCGACGACGACCTCGCCGCCGTTGAGGAGGGGCACCCAGAGTTCCATGGTGGAGGCGTCGAAGGAGTGCGGGGAGTGCATCACCATCCGGCGGGCGGTCGTGGGTTCGTAACAGGTGTCGGCGGCGAGGGCGAGGATGCCCTCGTGGGTGAGGGCGACGCCCTTGGGGACGCCGGTCGATCCGGAGGTGAAGATGACGCAGGCCAGCTGTCCGGGTACGGCGGGACCGGCCGGGGCGGGCGGGGCGGGCGGAGGCGGCGCGGCCAGGGCCTCGGCGGCGTCGAGGACGACGGGCGCGCCTGCGGGCTGTTCCCCGGGCGTCAGTCCGGGTCCGACGACGAGGACGGCGGCGTCCGCCTCGGTGATGACGCGGGACCGTCGGGCGTGCGGCGCGCGGGTGTCGAGGGGGACGTAGACGCCGCCGCTCTTGAGGACGGCAAGGGCGGTGACGGCGTACAGCACGCCGCGCTCCATGAGGACGGCGACGCGGGTCTCCCGGCGCACCCCGGCGGTGGTGAGGTGGGCGGCGAGCCGGTCGGACCGGGTCTCCAGTTCCGCGTAGGTCAGCGTTTCCGTGTCGGAGCGCAGGGCGACGGCTTGCGGGGCGCGGCGGGTGTGGGCGGCGATCCCCTCCGCGACGCTGCGGGGGGCGGGGCCGGGTGGCGCGGGGCGGGCGGGTGTCCTGCTCCAGCGGTCCAGGAGCCGGGCGCGTTCTTCCGGGGCGAGCAGGTCGGCGGTGCCGACGGGGGTGTCGGGGGCGTCGGCGAGCCGGGTGAGGAGTCGGACGAGGCGTTCGCCCAGGGTGCGGGCGGTCTCCGGGGTGAACAGGGCGGTGCGGTACTCCAGGACGCCGTCGAGGCCCTCGCCTTCGCCACCGGGTCCGCGGCGCTCGTACAGGCTGAATGCCAGGTCGCACTTGGCGGTGCCGGTGGCGACGGTCGCGACCTCGGCGCGCAGCCCGGGCAGGTCGAGCCGCTCGGGGGGCGGCGGGGTGAGGACCAGCATCACCTGGAAGAGGGGCGGCCCGGTCTCGGGGCGGTGCGGGGCCAGGGCCTCCACGACCCGTTCGAACGGGGTGTGCTGATGGGCGAAGGCGTCCAGGTCGGCGGTACGGACCCGGGCGAGGAGTTCACGGAAGGTGGGGTCGCCGGAGGTGTCGGTGCGCAGGACGAGGGTGTTGACGTAGAAGCCGACCGATGCGTCGAGCCGGGGGTCGGGCCGGTCGGCGACGGCGGTGGCGACGGGGACGTCCGTGCCGGCGCCGAGGCGGGTGAGGAGGACCGCGAGCGCGGTGTGGACGACCATGAACAGGCTGGCGCGTTCGGTGGCGGCGAGCCGGGCGAGGCGTCGGTGCAGTGCCGGGGGGATCCGGAAGGAGGCGGTGGCTCCCTCGTCCGTCGGCGGTGCCGTCCGGTCGACGGGCAGGGCGATGCGGTCCGGCAGCCCGTCCAGGGCGCGGGTCCAGTGGGCGAGGCCGTCGTCCTCGGCGGCGGAGCCGGGGCCGGGGTCCGCGGCGCGGTCGAGCGCGAAGTCGGCGTACTGGTACGGCAGGGGCGGCAGGTCCGTGGGTGCCGCGCCTCGCAGCCGCGCGGCGTACGCGGTCTCCAGGTCGGCGGTGAGGATGCCGAGTGAGGTGTGGTCGCAGGCGATGTGGTGGAGGAGCAGGAGGAGCGTGCGGGGTCGGTCGGGGCCGGTGGTGAACAGGGTCACGCGCAGCGGGGTGTCGCGGTCGAGCCGGAAGGCGTGCCGGGCGGCGAGGGCCAGCCGGGCGGGCAGTTCGCCGGGGTCGACGGTGATCTCGGTGAGGCGGGGACGGCCGGCTTCGGGCGGCAGGATCCGCTGGTACGGACTGCCGCCCTCCTCCTCGATGACGGTCCGCAGGATCTCGTGCCGGTCGGTCACGTCGCCGAGGGCGGCGGCGAGCGCGGCCGGATCCAGGTCGCCGGTGAGACGGATCGTCAGGGGCACGTTGTAGGCACGGTCGGCGGCGGTGTGGCGGTGCAGGAACCAGAGCCGCCGCTGCCCGGGGGAGAGCGGGATCCGCTCCGGGCGTGCGGCGGGTTCTCCGAGGGCGGCGGGCTCGGCAGGCGCGGTGAGCCGGGCGGCGAGGGCGGAGACCGTGGGGTTGTCGAAGACGTCGCGGACGTCGATGTCGGTGTGGTGGGCGGCGCGGAGGGCAGCGGCCAGTCGGGCGGCGCGCAGGCTGTCCCCGCCGAGGTCGAAGAAGTCGTCGTGGGGTCGCACCCGGCTCGTGCCGAGGAGCTGGGCGAACAGGTCGGCGACCTGGCGTTCGAGCGGTGTGGCGGGCTCGGGGCGTGCGGGGCGGTGGGGCGGGATGTCGCCGGGCGCGGGCAGGGCGGCGCGGTCGAGCTTGCCGTTCGGGGTGAGCGGCAGCTCGTCGACGAGCACCAGGCGGGCGGGGACCAGGTGGGCGGGCAGCCGCGCGCGCAGGGCCCGGCGCAGCCGGTCGGCGAGCGGCTCCCGGTCCCGGGGCGAGGCGGGGCCGGAGTCGGCGGGGGCGGCCCGGACGGGGGCGGGTCCGGTGGTGGAGCCGGGTGTGGTGGGCCCGGGGCCGGTGGGGAGGTCGTGCCGGTCCGTGGAGCGTGCGACGACGTAGCCGATCAGGCGGGGGTCCCCGTCCGGGGCGGGCACGGCGGTGACGGCGGCGGCGGTCACGCCGTCCGAGGCGAGCAGCGCGGCCTCGATCTCGGCGGGTTCGATGCGGTGGCCCCGGATCTTCAGCTGGTCGTCCGCCCGTGCCAGGTAGTGGAGTTCCCCGTCCGGTGTCCACCGGGCCAGGTCGCCCGAGCGGTAGAGCCGGGCGCCGGGCGGACCGAAGGGGTCGGCGACGAACCGGGCCGCGGTCAGGCCGGGCTGCCCCAGGTAGCCCCGGGCGACGCCTGGGCCGCCCACGTACAGTTCGCCGGGGACACCGGCGGGCACCGGGCGCAGGCTGTCGTCGAGCAGGTGGAGCCGGGTCCCGGGCAGTGGGGTCCCGATCGGGCTGCCGTCGCGGTCGGCGTCCCGGGCGGTCAGGTCGCGGCGGGTGGCGTGGACCGTGGTCTCGGTGATCCCGTACAGGTTGACCAGGGTGGGCGCGGTCGGCCCGCCGTGGCGCCGGTACCAGTCGCGCAGGGTCCGCGGACGCAGCGCTTCTCCCCCGAACACGATCCAGCGCAGGGCGAGTCCGCGGCCGCGCGCCGGGTCCTCGGCGTCGGCGCGGTCCAGGGCGGCGAAGGCGGACGGGGTCTGGCTGAGCACGGTGACGCGCTCGCGGGCCAGGAGGTCGAGGAAGGCCCGGGGCGAGCGGGCCACGTCGTGCGGGACCACGACGAGCCGCCCGCCGTGCGTCAGCGCTCCCCACACCTCCCACACGGAGAAGTCGAAGGCACAGGAGTGGAAGAGCGTCCACACGTCGCTCGCTCCGAAGCCGAAGGGGGCGGCGGCGTCCGTGAGAAGGGCCACCGGGCTCGTGTGGGGGACGACGACGCCCTTGGGCCGGCCGGTCGAGCCGGAGGTGTGGATGACGTAGGCGGGGTGGGCGGGCAGCAGCGGAGTGATCCGGTCGTCGTCGTCGAGGGCGGTGGCCGCGTCCGCGGCCCCGGGCAGCGAGGCCGGTTCGCCGGGCGTCAGGACGTGGACCGGGCGGGTGTCGGCCAGGACGAGTTCGGCGCGCTCGTCCGGCCATTCCGGGTCGAGGGGGACGAGGGCCGCTCCGGACGCGGCCACGGCGAGGATCGCGGTCACCAGGTCGACGGAGCGCGGCAGCCGGACGGCGACCGTGCGGCCGGGTCCCGCACCGCGCCGGACCAGGGCCCGGGCCAGGCGGTGGGCGCGCGCGGCGAGTTCGCGGTAGGTGAGGGCGGTGGCGGCGTCCTGGACGGCGACGGCGTCGGGGAAGCGGGACGCGGAACGGGCGAAGAGGTCCGGGAGCGTGACGGGCCCGGCGCCGGCGCCGGAGCCGGGGCCCGGGGCGGCGGGGCGGGGCGCCGAGCGGCGGCGCTCGGCGGCGGAAAGGGCGTCGCAGTCACGGAGGGCGCCGTCCTGGCCGGTGGTCAGCCGGTGCAGCAACCGGACGTAACGGCGGGCCTCGGCGGTCGCCTCGGCGGGGCAGTACCGGCCCGGGTCGGCGTCCAGGTCGACGCGCAGGCCCCCGTGTCCGTCGTCCGGGTACACGGTGACGGACAGGTCCTGGACGGGACCGATGGCGACGTTGCGCATCGCCGCCGGGCGGCCCGCGAAGTCTCGGCCGTAGCTGAAGGGCAGGATGTTCACGGCCAGTCCGTACAACGAGCCGCCCGAGCCGGTCGGGCCGAGGTCGGCGAGCTGGTCCTCGTACCGGTGGCGCCGGTGCGGGAGGACGGCCGTCATCTCGTCCGCCACCGCGCGCACCAGTGCGCGGGCCGGCCGGTGCGGGTGGACGGCGATGCGCAGCGGGAGGATGTTCGAGGCGGTGCCGGCGGCCAGGAGCGCCACGTCCCGGTCGCGGGCCGGTACCGGCAGGCCCAGTACCACCTCCGCGGGGGCGCCCGCCCCGGTCCGGACGTGCGCGAGCAGTGCCCCGGCGGCCGTGGCCAGCACCGGCCAGTCCACGTCGAGGCGCCGGGCGGCCGCCCTCAGCCGGGCGAACCCTCCGGCGGGCAGGCGGGCGCCGCCGCGCGCGGCGACTCCTCCGGTGGCGGCGGGGCGGATCGCGTCCGCGCCGGAGAACCGGGAGCGCCAGAACGCGCGGTCGGCCTCGAACCGGGCCGAGGCGCGGTAGGCGCGTTCGGCGGCGGGCAGCGCGTCCAGCGGGTGCACGGCGGGCGGCGGGCGCTCCCCGCGCTCCAGCGCCGCGTAGAGCCGACCGACCCGCCGGATCAGCAGGGCGCTGCCCAGACCGTCAAGGACCAGGTGGTGGCAGGCCAGGTACCAGCGGTACCGCTCGTCGGCCAGCCGTAGCAGCGCCGTGCGAAACGGCGGCCCGCCGCCGAGGTCGAACGGCCGCGCCACGTCCGCCCGCGTCCACGCCAGGGCGGCCGCGGCCGGGCGGGGGGCAGCCCGCAGGTCGACCCGGGTCAGGCTCCACGGGGGCGGGGGCCCGTCCCGCTGCTCCGGTTCGCCGCCGTCGGTGACGGTGAACCGGGCGCGCAGCGGGGCCGTCTCGGTCACGGCCGCGGCGAAGGCCGTCTCGAGGAGGCCGGGGTCGACGGGCCCGGCGATGTCGAGAGCCACGCCCACGTGGTAGCGCCCTGGTTCCGCGAGCTGTTCGCCCAGCCAGATGCCGCGCTGGGCTGTCGTCAGCGGCACCGGCGGGTGGTCGGGGCCGCTCACCGGGGCGCGTCCGTCACCGTGCGCTCGCCCCGCAGCAGCAGTACGAGCGTCTCGGCGATCTCCGCGAGCGGCCCGGGGCGCCCCATCTCGGCGTGCGGGCAGTCCACGGGGCGGGCCTCGGGCTTGCCGCCGTCGACGTACGGCTCCCACTGCCGCGCGGCCGCCTCGGGGGAGGTTTCGAGGGCGGTGAAGACCAACAGGTCGCCGGTGTAGCGGGAGGGGACGTGGTCGTGGGAGAGGACGGCGTTGTTCGTGTAGACGCGGCAGAGGGTCTCGATCACGGCCTCGTCGAAGGTGGCGAGGAGGCCCGGGTAGGCGCGGGCGATCTCCAGGAAGCGCGGGTAGGTCATCTCCTCGTCGGCCCAGAGGGCGGGGTCGTACCCGAAGAACTGCAGGACCGTCCGCATCACGTGGTCGGGGCCGAACCGGGGCGCGGTGGCGTCCGCGTCGCCGTCGCCTCCTGCGGCGGCCGGCGCGTCCGGGTCGGGGCCGTCGTCCGCCGGAGCGGCGAGCGGCATCGCGTCGAGGACGGCGAGGAGTCCGACCTCCTCCCCCGCGCGCTGGAGTTGGACGGCCATCTCGTGCGCGACGACGCCACCGAACGACCAGCCGAGCAGGTGGTACGGGCCGGTCGGCTGCACGGTGCGGATCTGGGTCACGTAGTCCGCGGCCATCTCGGCGATCGACCCGGGCAGGACGCGTGACCCGTCCAGGCCGCGCGCCTGGAGCCCGTACAGCGGCTGGTCGGTGCCCAGGGGCCCGGTGAGGCCGGCGTACGACCAGGCGATTCCGGCCGCGGGGTGCACGCAGAACAGCGGCGGGCGGCCGCCCTCCTCGCGCAGCGGCAGCAGCACGCCCGTCCCGCCGTCGAGGGCCGACGGGGCGGCCGCGCGCTCCTCGACGGCGGGCGCGTCCGCGCCGGCCGCGAGCGGTGCGGCGGTGTCGAGGGCGCCCACCGTGCTGTGCGGGGCCCGCGCGCTCCGGTGCAGCAGGGCGACGAAGCGCCGGACCAGGTCCTCGGCCCGGTCCGGGTCGATGAGGTGGGGGTGGTACTCGACCTGCACGGTCAGGAGGTCGTCGCGGTGGCTGATGACCACGCCCAGCGGGTAGTGCTGCCGGTCTTCGCCGGAGGCGCGGACGAGTTCCAGACCGGGCGCCGGGTGGCGCAGGGCCTCGCCGTCGAAGGGGTAGTTGGCGAAGGACATCATCGTGTCGAACATGTCACCGCTGTCGGTGATGCGGCGGATGTCGGTGAGGCTGATGTGCTGGTACGGCAGGAGCCTGGCCTGCTCGTCCTGAACCCGTGCGAAGAGGTCGCCGAGCGACTCGGCCGGGTCGATCCGCACCCGGGTCGGCACGGTGTTGATGAAGAGGCCCACCATCTTCTCCACGCCCGGCAGTTCGGCCGGGCGCCCGGACACCACCGAACCGAACACGACGTCCGGGTGGCCGGTCTCCTCGCCGAGCACGAGCGCCCAGCAGGACTGGAGCACGGTCGCGAGCGTCAGGCCGTGCCGCCGGGCGGTGCCCGTCAGCGCGCCGGTCGCCTCCTCGCCGAGAGAGAACCGCAGGTGCCGGGAGGGCAGCGGCTCGCCGGTGTGCCGGTCACCGATCCGGGTGGGGGTGAAGCCGTTCAGCGCGGCACGCCAGGCGTCCTCGGCGGCCTTGACGTCCACATGCGACAGCCAGCGCATGTACTCGCGGAACGGCGTGGCCGCGGGCAGGGCGTGCGGTGTGCCGGTGACCTCTGCCCGGTAGTGGGCGAACAGCTCCCCGACGACGATCGGCAGGGACCAGCCGTCCAGCAGGATGTGGTGCGTCGACAGCACCAGCCGGCGGCGTCCGTCGCCGAGGTCGACGAGGAGCACCCGCAACAGCGGCGCCCGGGCCGGGTCGTAGGGCCGGGACCGCTCCTCGACCAGGAGGCGTTCCGTCTCGCGCTCCTGCTCGTCCTCCGCCAGTCCGCCGAGGTCGTGTTCCCGCCAGGGCACGTCCACGCCGGGCCGGAAGACCTGCACGGGCTGGGGGAGGCCGGTGTGCACGAAGGCGGCGCCGAGATTGCGGTGGCGGTCCAGGAGGGCGCGGAAGGCCTGCCGCAGAGCGCCGGTGTCCAGGTCGCCGGCCAGCTCCAGCCAGAACTGGACGGTGTACAGCGCGTTCGCCGGGTCTTCGGCGCGGCCGTCTTCGGAGCTGTTCAGCGAGCCGAGCAGCAGGTGGTAGAGCATGCCCTGCTGGAGGGAGGAGAGCGGCAGGATCTCGTCCAGGCCGGGGTGTTCGCGCTCGAGCAGTTCGACCTCCCGCTGCCCGAGGGCGACCAGGGGGAAGTCCGAGGGCGTGCGGCCGCCCGCGCCCGGTTCGGCGGCGTGCGCAGCCAGCGCGTCGAGTGCCTCGAACCAGTGGCCGATCAGCTCCTCGACCCGGTCGTCGTCCACGGCGCCGTCGGCCCAGGAGAACGCGATGCGCAGCGCGGTGCCCTCCGGAGTGTCCTCGGTGAGGGCGTTGACGGACAGCGGGTGGTCGAGCGGCATGTCGGCGTCGGCGCCCGCCGTCATGCCGGTCTCGGGGGCGGGCGACCAGTCCTCCTCGCCGCCCTCGGACGGCAGGAGGAAGCGGCCGAAGTAGTTGAAGCCGATGTCCCGGGGTTCGGCGGCCGCCAGCCTGCGGCGTCCCTCCTCGGGGCCGAGGTGGCGGAGCATGCCGAAGCCGATGCCCTTGTCGGGGATGGCGCGAAGCTGCTCCTTCACCCGGCGCAGGGCGTCGCCGAGCGCGGCTCCGGTGGGTACGGCCGTGCCCGCTGCCGCGGTGCCGGGCGCCATGCGTACCGGGTACATGCTGGTGAACCAGCCGATCGTGCGGGACAGGTCGGCCCCGGGCACCACCGGTTCGCGGCCGTGGCCCTCGATGTCGATGAGCACGTCCCCGGTGGTGCCGAGGCAGCGCTGCACGGCCACGGCCAGCGCGGTGAGCAGCACGTCGTTGATCTCGCAGTGGAAGGCGAGCGGGATGGTGGTGAAGAGGTGGCGGGCGCGTTCCGCTTCGTAGACGACGGTGCGCGAGCGGGCGGTGCCGGTGGTGTCCTGGGCCGGGTCCAGGGCGCGGCGGGCGAACCGGGGGCCGGAGACGTCGAGCGTCTTCTCCCACAGGGGGAGTTCAGCCTGCCGCTCGGGGGTGCGGGCCTGCTCGGACAGAGACCGGCTCCAGTGCCGCAGGGACGTCTCGACCGGGCGGAGGACGGGCGCGCGGCCGGCCTCGGCGTCCTGGTAGGCGCCGACGAGGTCGGGCACGACGATCCGCCAGGAGACGCCGTCGCAGGCGAGGTGGTTGGCCATGAACAGGAGCCGGCCGGGGCGGTCGGGACCGGCGTCGAACCAGACGACGCGGATCATGCGCCCGTTGACGACGTCGAGTTCCCGCTGGGCGCGCGCCGTCTCCTCCGACAGCAGCCGCAGCAGCCCGTCGCCGGAGACGCCCCCGGCGGGCACGCGGCGCACGTGATCCGCGGCGAGGACGCTGCCGACCGGCCGGACCTCCAGGGACCAGCCGGGGACGGAGCGGTCGAGACGGAGCCGGAACGCGTCGTGGTGGTCGACCAGCGCCTGGACGGCGGTGGTCAGCCGGTCGGCGCGCAGGCCGCCGGGGACCCGGAGCAGCACGGCCTGGTGGAAGCCGTCGACGGGCCCGCCCTGGTCGCGCAGCCAGTGGACGATGGGGGTGAGGGGGACGTCGCCGACGGCCGCCGCGTCCTCGCCGGTGGTCCGGCCTCCGGTCTCCCGGGCGACGCGGGCGAGGGCCTGGACGGTCTTGTGCTCGAAGACGTCCTGCGGGACGAGGACGAGGCCGGACCGGCGCAGGTGGCTGACCAGCTGGATGGACATGATGCTGTCGCCGCCGAGGTCGAAGAAGCTCCGGTCGCGCGGGACGTCGGTCTCGCGGAGCACCGCGGTGAAGGCGGCGGCGACGAGGTCCTCCCGGGAGGGGGGCGCGTCGTCCGGGGCGGGTGTGACCGCGTCCGGGGCGGCGGGCTCGACCGGCGGGACCGGAGTGGCGGATGCGGCCTTGGGGGCCGGGGCCCGCTCGGCCGGCACGGCGAGCGGTTCCGGGTCGGCCTCGCGGGCCAGTTTGCCGTTGGGGGACCGCGGGAGCGCGGCGGTGAACCGAAGCTCGGCCGGCACCAGGTGGGCGGGGAGCAGTGTCGCGAGCCACCCGCGCAGTCCCTCCGGAGCGGGGGGCGCGAACGGGTCGGCCGGCACCAGGTGGGCGATGAGCCGGGCGTCGCGTGCGTGGTCGAGGCGGACGACGACCATCGCTTCGGCGACCTCGGGGTGACGGGTCAGCGCCGCCTCCACCTCGCCGGGCTCCACCCGGTGGCCGTTGACCTTGATCTGCTCGTCCACCCGGCCGAGGAAGTCGAGTTGCCCGTCGTCCCGGCGGCGCACCAGGTCGCCGGTGCGGTACATCCGCGTTCCCGGCGGTCCGAACGGGTCGGCGGTGAACCGTTCCGCGGTGAGCGCCGGCCGGCCCAGGTAGCCCCGGGCCAGTCCGTCGCCCGCCAGGTACAGCTCCCCCGTGCCCCCCGGGCCGACCTCCACCAGGGCCGCGTCGAGCACGTGGGCGCGGACGTGGCCGAGGGGACGGCCGATGGGCGGCGCCGCCCCGTCGTACGGGCCGTCCGGGCGCCAGGCGGTGGCGTACACGGTCGATTCGGTCGGCCCGTACACGTTCAGCAGGCGGGTGTCCGGCATGGTCGCGGTCACCCGCTCGGCGAGCGCGGCGGGCAGCGGCTCGCCGCCCAGCGCCAGGGTCCGGGCCGACAGGTCGAGGTCCGTGCGCTCGAGGAGCTTGCTGAGCACCGAGGGGATCGCGCAGACGAGGCCGCCGGACCAGCGGGGCGGGTCACCGTCCAGCAGGAACAGCAGGTTTCGGACGACCTCGACCGTGCCCCCGGCGACCAGCGGCGTGAACACCTCCGCGACGGAGACGTCGAAGCTGAACGAGGTCGCGGCGAGCGTGTGCCGCAGCGCGTCCGCGCCGAACTCCTCCTGCGTCCATGCGAGCAGCGGCGGCACGCCGCGGTGCGCCACGACGACGCCCTTGGGGGTGCCGGTCGAGCCCGAGGTGTAGATGACGTACGCCGGGTGGCCGGGGGCGAGCGGCGCGGCCCGGTCGGCGTCCGTGAGGTCGTGCGACGGGGCCGAGGCCAGTTCCGTCCGTACCGCCGGGTCGTCGAGGACCACGGCCGTGCCGGCGGGAGCGCCGAGGTCCCGTCCGGCGTGCGCGGTGTCGGTGAGCAGGCAGGAGGGCTGGGCTTCCTCGACCATGAGGCGGAGGCGCTCGTCGGGGTAGGCGGGGTCGAGCGGCAGGTAGGCGGCACCGGACTTCAGGACCGCCAGCATCGCCACGAGCGTGTCGGCGGAGCGGGGCAGCAGCAGGCCGACGAGCCGTTCGGGGCCTGCCCCCCGGCCGACGAGCAGCCGGGCCAGCCGGTTGGCCCGCTCGTGCAGCTCACGGTAGGTCAGCTCGCCGTGCGCGTCGCGGACCGCGACGGCGTCCGGGACGCGGCGCGCTGCCGCTTCGAGGAGCGAGGTCAGCGTGGCCTGTTCCGCCGGGACCGCGGTGGCGGGCAGTGCCGGGGAGTCCGCCGCGGCCGGTTCCCCGGGGCGCGGCGCGGTGAGGGAGGCCACGGTGTGGCCCGGCGCGGTGACGGCCGCGGTCAGCAGGGCGTGGAACCGCCGGGCGTCCGCGTCGGGTCCTTCGCCGGGGCTTTCGGGACCGAGGACGGCAAGGAGGGTCCGTCCGTTGGGGGCCTCCTCCAGCAGGAACCGGGGCGCGGTGGACGGCTGGACGCCGAGGGCTCCGGCGGTGGCCGGGTGGTCGCCGAACCGGAGGGCGGGCGCCGCCTCCCGTACGTCGGCGATCGTCCCGTACAGCCGGGCTCCGGGCTCCGTCGCCCCGAGGGCGCGGCAGACCCCGGCGTGCCGGAGTCGCTGGTGCCGCCGGGCCCGGCGCGACTCGCGGCCGACCTGGCGGACGAGGTCGGCGAAGGGCGCGTCGGGCCGTACGTCGAGGCGCAGCGCGGCCACGTCCTCGGCCGCGCCCGGCACGCGCCGCAGGGTCCGCTCGTACCGTCCGTCCACGGGCAGACCGAGGACCACGTCGGTGGCGCCGGTGGTCCGGTGCAGGTGGACGGCGACGGCGGCGATCAGGACCGCGCGCGGATGGGTGCCGCAGTAGCGGGCGGCGGCGCGGACGCGTTCCGTGTCGGCGGCCGGGAGCGCCACGAGGGCCGACGCGTTCGTGGCGGCGGGGGCTCCGGCCGGTCCGGTGGGGGTGAGGCCGGCGAGGCGATCCCGCCAGAAGGCGAGGTCCTCGGCGGGCGCCGACGAGGCCCGGTAGGCGTCCTCGGCGGCGGTGAGCAGCGCGAGGCCGGGGAGCTCTCCCTCGTCCGGCGGGGTGCCGGCGGCGAGCGCGGTGTAGACCTCGGCGGTGCGGCGGCCGATGAGCGCGCAGCCCCAGCTGTCGAGGGCGCGCCGGGGGTGCAGGTGGAACCAGGTGTAGCGGTCGTCGGCGAGGCGGAGCAGGGCCTGGGAGGAGCGTGACGCCGTCCGGCCGGCCCGGGTCGCGGCGCTCAGCCAGTCCTCGCGGGCGGCGGCCGGGTCCGGTGCGTCGGCCAGGTCCACCAGGTCCAGCGGAACGGCGCCGCCGTCGGTGAGCTCCGTACCGCTGGAGGCACCGTCGCCGGAGCGCAGGCGCACGGCCTCGGCCTCGCCGGTGACCTGCCGGATCGCGCGCTGCAGCAGGGCGATGTCCACCGGCCCCTCGATGTCGACGGCCTCCGCGACGAAGTCCCCGGTCGTGGTCCGTGCGTGGGCGTGCTCAGACATGGGTGTCAGCTCCTGCGGGCCGCGGGGGGACGAGGGACCTGTTCGACGGGTACGGGTGGAAGCCCCGGCCGGCCTTCCGGCCGACGTTCCCCTCGGCGACCAGCCGGGCGAGGAGCGGGGTCGGGCGGAACCGTGCGTCGCCGGTGAACCGGCCGAGGACGGCCAGGGTGTCGACGACGGTGTCGAGGCCGATGAGGTCGGCGGTGCGCAGCGGTCCGGTCGCGTGTCCGAAGCAGTCCTGGAAGACGCGGTCGACGGTGGCGGCGTCGGCGGTGCCGGCCTCGACGACGGCCGCCGCCTCGTTGACCGTCAGCATCAGCACCCGGTTGCTGACGAATCCCGGGCCGTCGCCGACGACGACGGCTTTCTTCCCGAGGCCCGCGAGGACGTCCAGGATCCAGCGGACGGTCCGGTCGGCGGTGGCCGGGGAGGTGGCGACCTCGACGGTGTCCTTCAGCGGCGCCGGGTTCATGAAGTGGGTGCCTATGACCCGTTCGGGGCGTCCGGTGACGGAGCCGAGGTGGCCGATGGGGATCGCCGAGGTGCAGGAGGCGAACACCGTGTCGGCGGGGCAGACCCGGTCCAGTGTCCGGAGGATCTCCTCCTTGACGGGAACGCGTTCGGGGGCGCAGTCCACGACGAGACGGACGCCGGACAGGGCGGCGGGATCGGCAGCCCAGACCACCCGCTGCTCGACCGGGCCGGCGTCCTGCCCGCGCAGCAGCCGGACGGCACGCGTCCAGGAGCGGACCCGTTCCGGCCCGCTCGCCCGCGCCGCCGGGTCCGGGTCGACGACCACGACGGGGTGTCCGGCGGCGGCGAAGCACTGCACGATGCCGACGCCCATGGTGCCGGCTCCGACGATGCCGACCGGTGCTCCGGCCGTGTCCAACGGCTCACTGTCCTTGCTCTCACCCACGGAGGGGATTCCTTCCCGGTCGGTGCACGCTCGCGGTGTCATGCGGCGGACGCGGCGACGGCGCGCGCCAGGGCGACGAGGTCGTCGGCGAGGGCGAGCACGGTCGCCTCGTCGAACAGCTCGGTGCGGTAGTCGACGGTGATCCCGTCGTCGGTGACGCTCCAGTGCAGGTCGGGTACGGCCCCATCGGTCCGGCCGCCGGTGCCGTGCGGATCGGCGGTGACGTCGAACGGCCACGGTCCCCCGGTGGGCGGGGCGGCCTCCGCCTCTGCGGTCAGCCGGGCGATCCGCGCGGCCAGCTCCGTCAGGGACGGCTCGTCCGCCACGTCGACCCGCAGCGGGAGCGGCGGACCGTCGGCGCGGACGAGTCCCAGCAGCAGCCCGTCGGCCTCCGCCCGGTCGGTGAGCAGGGCGACGAGGGCGGCGAGCAGCCCCGGGGCGCCGAGGCCCGGGGCGATACCGTCCGGCAGGACGAGGGTGTGACGGCCCGTCGCGCCGGTGCCGCCGCCCTGGGGCCGCGGCCGGTCGGTGGGCGGCTCGAAGGGGCGCAGCCCGGTGAGGGCGTCGTCAGGTCCGGGCCCGGCGGGCCGGCCGGGCAGCGCGGAGAGCGGGAGGTCCGCGTCCTCCGTCACGGCCCACAGCAGGTCGACCCAGGAGCGGGCGAGGTCCGCGACCGTGCTCCGGTCGAACAGGTGGGTGCTGTACTCGACCACCACGTCCAGGTCGTCGGCGCCGGCGCGTTCGCCGACGACCACCGACAGGTCGAACTTGGACGTCCCCGGCGGCAGTCCCGGGAAGAGCGGGCCGCCCTCCTCGTCGACGGCCGGGCCGAACAGGCTCTCGCCGAAGACGAAGTGCGGAGGCAGGGTCTGGTGGACGTACATGACGTCGAAGATCGGGTTGCGGGCCGGATCGCGGTCGGGCGCGACCTCGCGGACGACGGCGTCGAAGGGGATCTCCTGGTTCTCCAAGCCCTCGATGACGTCGGTGCGCACCCGCCGCAGCAGTGTGTGGAACCCGGGGTCGCCCGACAGGTCCGTCCGCAGCGCGATGGTGTTGTTGAAGAAGCCGAGCAGGCCCCACAGCTCGGGGCGGGTGCGTCCGATGGTGGGGGTGCCGACCACGACGTCGTCCTGGCCGGACCACCGGGACAGCGTCATGCTGAGGCCGGTGAGCAGTACCGAGAAGAGAGTGGCGGACTGCGCGACCCCGAGCGCGCGGAGCCGGTCGACGAGCGCGGGCGGGAGAGTGAGACCGTGCGCGGCGCCTGCGTAGTCCTTCCGCGCGGCGCGCGGGCGGTCGGTGGGCAGCGTCAGTACAGGGGGGTCGGTGAGCCGTTCCCGCCAGTACCGCAGCTGGCCTTCGAGGAGTCCCCGGTCCATCAGTTCGCGCTGCCAGTGGGCGTAGTCGCGGTATTGGACGGGCAGCGGCTCGAACCGGTGCTTGCGCCCCTCGCGGCGGGCCTCGTAGAACTCCGTCAACTCGCGCATCAGGATCTGCGGGGCCCAGCCGTCGTTGACGGCGTGGTGGGTCAGCCAGCAGAACAGGTGGTCGTCGGGGGCGAGCCGGATCAGGGTGACCCGGACCAGTGGGTCGTGTTCCACGTCGAGGGAGCGCTGTGACTCGGTGCGGAGGATCTCGCGGGCCGTCCGCTCGGCGTTGGGCCGTCCGGTCAGGTCCTCGAAGCGGAAGAAGTCGCCGAGCTCGGGACGGACGGAGAGCTGCGCGCGGCCGTCCACGGAGACGAAGTTCGACCTCAGCGCCTCGTGCCGCTCGGCCAGGTCCTCCCAGGCGAGGCGCATGGCGCTCGCGTCGATCGGGCCGCGGTGGCGGGAGGCGCCGGGAAGGTTGTAGAGGGTGGTGCCGGGGTCGAGCTGGTGGTGGAACCACATGCGTTCCTGCCCGTACGAGAGCACCCGGGCGTCAGTCCGCCGGATCGGCGGGAGCGCGTCCCCGTCGGGGGCCGCCGGCACCGGTGCGGGGGGCGCGGCCGGGACGCCGGCGATCGTCCGCCGGGCCTCGACGGCGGCCGCCAGGGCGGCGACGGCCGGGTGGTCGTAGACGTCGATCATGCGCAGTTCGATCCCGTAGCGCTGTTCGACGCGTTTGAGGAGGAGCAGGGCGATGATCGAGTTGCCGCCGAGGGCGAAGTAGTCGTCGTCGGGGGCGACGGCGTCCGCGTAGAGCAGCTCGGCGAGCGTCTGCCGCAGCCAGGGCAGCACGTCGGAGGAGCCGGGGCCGGTGGGCTCGGCGTGGGCGGTGGGCTCGGTGGCGCCGGTGGGCTCGGTGGCGCCGGTGGGCTCGGCATGGACGGTGGGCGTCGTGGACGTGACGGCCTCGGCGGGTGCGGCAGCGGCAGCGGAAGCGGCCGGGACGACCGCGGCGGTCGTCCGTGACGCGGCCGTCGCCCCCGGACGGCCCGCCCAGCACGGCACGCCCCGGAACGGCTCGCCGGGCAGGGGCACCCGCCGGGCTTCCGGCGGGGTCTGGGTGCTCCAGTCGAGGTCGTGGCCCCGCTCGTAGAGCCGGGCCAGTACGCCGGGCACGCCGTCTGTGGCGGTCCCGGCGGTGAGCACCTCCGCTCCGGGCCGGCCGGCGAGGTGCTCGGACAGCAGGTCGCTGAGCTCGCCCCGGGAGCCCAACTCCACGAACACCACCGGGCCGAGGGCGAGTTGCTCGTCGGCAGCGGACCTCAGCCGGTCCGCGCGCAGGGGCGGGACGGTGACGCCCCCGCCGGAGAGCTTCCTGCGGTCCTCGTCGGTGAGGGTGCCGTTGAGGTGGCGGACCGCGTAGCGGGAGAGCCCGGAGCTGATCAGCCCGTCCGGAGCGATCCCCGCCCGGGCCAGCGCGGCGTGGGCGGCCAGCTGTCCCCGTACGACATCGGCTTCGTGCTCCGGGAGCGGGAGGGCGGCGGGCAGCGGGTCCGTGCCGGAAAGCCCGGAGGGCGGTGCCGCGTCGCCTGACAGGAGGAGCACGACACGGGGCCGCGCGGGTACGGAGGCGCCCGGAACCCCCGGAGTCCCCCTCGGCTCCGGAGCGGCCGTGGCTGCCGGGGCCCCCGGAGTCCCGGCGGCCCCCGGCCACGCCGGGGGTGCCCCCGCTCCCCCGCCCGTCCCGCTCCAGGTCACCGCCGCCGCCAGTTCGGCCGCGAGGTGCCGGGTGCGGTCGGCCACCACGGCCAGCCGGAAGGGGTGGTGCTCCCGACCCGTGTTCAGGGTCCGTGCCACGTCGTCGAGGGCGAGGTCGCCGGAGCGGAGCACCAGCGAGAGCCGCTCGCACACCGCGTACAGGTCGGCCTCGGTGCGTCCCGAGACGCCGATCAGCCGGGCCGTGCCGTCCTGGGCCGGGCGCGGCAGCGCGGGCGGCTCCTCGACCACGCAGTGCGCGTTGACCCCGCCGAGGCTGAAGGAGCTGACGCCGGCCCGTCGGGGGCCGGCGGACCGCCACGGCCGCAGCGAGGTCACCACGTCGAGGTCGGCGCCGGTCAGGTCCACCTCCGGCGCGACCTGCCGGAAGTGCAGGGACGGGTACAGTTCCGCGTGCCGCACGCTGAGGATCGCCTTGATCAGACCGGCGATGCCGGCCGCGTGGTCGAGGTGGCCGAGGTTGGTCTTCAGGGAGCCGATCGGAAGGGTGCCGCCCCGCCCCCGGCGCGCGAGGGCCAGGCCCTCCACCTCGACGGCGTCGCCCAGCCGGGTGCCGGAGCCGTGGGCCTCCAGGTAGCCGGCCGTGGCGAGATCGAGGCCGGCCCGCTCCCAGGCGCGGTTGATGACGTCGGCCTGGGCGCGGGCGCTGGGGGTGGCGATGGTGGCGGAGTGGCGGCCGTTGTGCGCGGTGGCGGTGCCCCGGATCACCGCGTGCACGTGCGCGCCCTCGTCCAGGGCGCGTTCGAGGGTGGTGAGGAGCAGGACCGCGCCGCCCTCTCCGGCGCCCGCGCCGTCCGCCTCCGCGTCGAAGGCGCGGGAGCGGGCGGTGGGCGAGGCGATGCCGGGGAAGTCGCCGACGGCTGCCGCCGGAGCGATGGCGTGGCGCAGGCTCACGCCGCCGACGACCGCGTACTCCGCCTCCCCGTCCCTGAGTTCGCGGCAGGCCTGGTGGACGGCGACGAGCGAGCCGTTGCAGCCGGTGTCGACGCCGTAGCAGGGCCCGGTGAGGGCGAAGCGGTGGGCGACGCGGGCGGGGAGCGCGAAGGGCATGTTGCCCATGAGACTGAGGGTGCCGGGTTCGCCGACGAACGGCAGGTATCCGTTGCCGGGCGAGCTGAACACCACGGCCGTCCGGCTGTCGCGCAGCGCCGCGGGGGTGTACCCGGCGTTCTCCAGCGCCTCCTGGGTGAGGTGGAGCGCCAGCCGGTGCTGCGGATCGGTGACCTCCGCCTCGTGGCGGGAGAGGCCGAATCGCTCGTGGTCGAAGAGGTCGATCCGGTCCAGGTAGCCCATGTCGGGATAGTCGGGTTCCGGGTCGAGTCCGGTGGCGGCGATCCGCTGCGGAGGGGCGGGGCGTACGGAGTCCCGTCCGGCACGCAGGTTCGCGCGCAGGGTCGTGAGGTCGGCCGCCTCCGGCAGGCGGGTCGCGATGCCGATCACCGCGATGCCGCCGGGGGCGGCGCCGGTTGTCTGCGCCTTCACGCGGAACACTCCTTCGTCACAGCTCGTAGGCGACCGGGGCGGGGCGGGCGGACGGCGGTGGCGGGGGGCCGGCGTCGCCGGTGTTCGCGGTCCGTTCTTCGAGGGCGGCCGCCTGCGCGGCGATGGTGGTGAGGTCGAACAACTCCCCCACGCGTACCGTTCCGGGCCACTGCTCCTCCAGGGCGCTGTACAGCTCGATGACCTTGAGCGAGTTGCCGCCGACGCCGAAGAAGTTGTCGTGGGGGCCCGCGTCCTCGTGTCCCAGCACCTCGGCCCAGATCTTCCGGACCGTGTTCCGGAACGCGGACGGCCCGTCCTCGGTCCCGGGCCGGGGCGCGGTCCGCTCGCCCCCGTCCTCGTCCCCGTCGGCGAGCCGGGAGCCGGGCTCCCCCGGGGCGGGTACGAGGGCGGCGAGCGACCTGCGGTCGGCCTTGCCGGTGGAGGTGAGCCGCATCCGGTCGAGCTCGACGAAGCGGTGCGGCAGCGCCTGCTCGACGAGGTGGAAGCGGCAGTGACGGCGCAGTTCACGGGGGGCGGGGACGGTCCGGTCCGGCGCGGGGGTGAGGAACGCGGTCAGGACCGGTTCGCCGTCCGCCGGTCGTGTGCAGGTCACGACGGCCTGGTCGACGTCGGGGTGGGCTTCGAGGGCGGCCTCGACGTCGCCGAGTTCGACGCGGGCGCCGCGGATCTTCACCTGCTGATCGATCCGGCCGTGGTAGTGCAGGGCCCCGGTGGCGTCTCGGTGCGCGATGTCGCCGGTGCGGTAGAGGCGGGCTCCGGCGGGGCCGAACGGGGAGGCGACGAAGCGTTCGGCCGTGAGGCCGGGCGCGCGGGCGTAGCCGAGGGCGACGAAGGCTCCGCCGACGTACAGTTCGCCCTGCTCGCCGGGGTCCGCCTCGCGCAGTCGGTCGTCCAGGACGTGGGCGGTGGCGCCGGGCCAGGGGCGGCCGATGGGGACGCGTTCCGCGTCGGGGTCGGGCCGGCTCTCGACGGTGCAGGAGACTACGGTCTCGGTGGGCCCGTACTCGTTGACGAGCCGGGCGTCCGGCAGCTGCGCGCGATGGGTCCTGACCAGTTCGGGCGTGCAGGTCTCGCCGGCGACGACGACGACCCGGAGGCTGTCCGGGAGCCGCTCGGGGCCGGCGAGGAGCAGCCGGTAGTAGGACGGCACGACGATGAGGTGGGTCGCCCGGTGGCGGTGGGCGAGCCGGGTGAACTCGGGAGCGAGCCGGAGTTCGCGCGAGGTCGGCAACAGCAGGGTGTGGCCGTGGGAGAACGACCAGAACATGCCGGCGAGCATGCCGTCGAAGGAGAGGCGCATCGCCATCAGGAAGACCGACGGGGCGGTGCCGTAGACGGCGCCGCGCGGCCGGACGGAGTCCGCGAGCTGGCGGCGGGTGACCACGACGCCCTTGGGCGGGCCGCTGGATCCCGAGGTGTAGACGAGGTAGGCGGGGGCGTTCTCCGGGACCGGGGGCGCAGCGGATGCGGCCGTGCGGGCCCCGGCCTCGGCGAGGGCGGTGAGATCGAGGTCCTCGGCGGGCAGGAGGGGCGGCGCGTGGGGAAGGCGGGCCAGGGTCCGGTCGTCCCGGCCGCCGATGACGACGGCGCAGTCGGTGTCGTGCAGGAGGGCCCGCAGCCTGGCCTCGGGAAGGTCGGGCTCCAGCGCGGCCCAGGCGGCGCCGACGCGGAGCGCGGCGAGGACGGCGACGACCGCGGCGGCGCTCTGTTCGAGCCGGAGGCAGACCGTGGTCCCGGGGCGGGCTCCGGCCGCGCGCAGTCGCGCGGCGAGTCCGGTGGAGGCGTCGGCGAGTTCGCGGTAGCGGAGCACGGTGTCGCCGACGACGAGGGCGGTGGCGCGGGGGGTGCGGTCGGCCTGCGCGAGGAAGGCGTCGAGCAGCGGCACCGTCGGTGCCGGGGCCCTGCCGGCCCGCCCGGCGGTCACGTCCGCCCCCTCGGCGGCCGCTTCGGCGCCTTCGCCCCGTCCGGCCGCTCCGGTCCCGTGGACCGGGCCGGCGGGCGCTCCCGTCCTCTCGGTCCGCTCGCTCGTTCCGGCCCGCTCAGCGGTCACTCCGGCCTCCCGGTGCGGGGCGGACGAGCAGTCGGACGTGGCTGCCGGGCTCGCGGACCGGGTGGTCGGCCGGCACTTCGAGGACCATCGGCGCCCCGTCGCCCGTGTCCCGTGCGACGGGCGCGTATCCGGCGAACCGCAGGGTGACGAGCATGGTGCGGTTGACCGCGGTCGGTACGAAGTGGGTGACGGGTCTGCGGCCCTCGGCGCGGGCCTGCCGGACGATGTGGGAGAGCATCAGCTCTCCCGCGCCCCGGGACGCGACCCGGCAGGACATCAGCATCAGTCTCAGCACCGACTCCGTCGGGGTGAGTTCGGTGACGGAGAGGCCGACGACGCCGTAGTCGCCGAATCGGTCGCTGAGCCGGGCGAGCCTGACCTGGTGGTCGGGTGCGGCGATCAGGCGGCGCAGGTCCTCCTCGCCGTAGACCAGGCCGGTGCTGTTGAGCTGGTGGGTGCGCACGGTGAGTTCGCTGGCGCGGGCGAGGTCGCCCTCGGTGGCCGGGGCGATCTCCATGACGAGGCCGAGCGAGGCGAGGAACGCCCGCCGGTCGCCGCCGGACTCCTCCTCGGCCTGGCGGCGGCGCCATTCGGTGCGGTAGAGCAGGCGTCGGCCCGCCGCCTCGGCGGTGACGTGCGCGGGGCGGAATTCGGGGAGTTCCGGGAGCTGCCCCGCGAGGTCGGCGGGGTAGCAGCGGACCATGGGGAGCGCGGCGGCGACCTCGGCCCGTTCGGCGGGGTCGTTGTCGATGAACGCGACGGTGTCGAGGCCGATGTTGAGGGTCTCGGCGATGTGCCGTACGGCGACCGATTTGTCGCCCCAGCCGATCCGGGCCGCGCAGAACCATTCCCCGAGCCCGGTGGCGTCGAGGTGGGCGGTGGAGGTGTCGTGGTCGCCGCGGCTGACGGCGGCGTGCAGGATGCCGCGGGAGTCGAGGGTCTTCAGGGTCGTCGCCGCCGGCGGGAAGGGCGGGGGGACGTCGCCCTCCAGGACGACGCCGTCCCAGAGGGTGTCGTCGAGGTCCCAGACGAGGCACTTGACGGTGGGCCGCGCGGCGGGGGCGGTCACGTGACCGCTCCGAAGCGGCGTAAGAGCTGTTCGGCCATATGGGATTCGGCCACTTCCTGGGCTCCTTCGATGATCTCCATGACCTTGGCGTCCCGGTAGTGCCGTCCGGCGCGGCTGTCCGGGGCGATGCCGGCGGCGCCCAGGACCTGCACGGCGGCCCGGCCGGCCTCGGCGCCGGCGTCGGCAGCCGCGTACTTCGCCATGATCGTCTCGGTGACGCCGTGACCGGGGCCGCGGGTTCTGGCGCGTGCGGCCCGGGCGGCGAGTTCGCGGGCGGCGGCGGCCCGGACCGCGCTCCGGGCCAGGAGCGCGCCGACCGACTGGTGGCGGCCGAGCGGCACCCCGCCCTGGAGCCGGGTCGCGGCGTGCGCGGCGGCGTCGGCGACGCAGGCCTCCGCCATGCCGACGCAGCCCCAGGCGACGGTGTAGCGGCCGTGGTCGAGGGCGGTCGCGGCGACGTGCGACAGTCCGGCGCCGGGCGGGGCGATCCGGTGGTCGGCGGGGATCCGGACACCGTCGAGGGTGACGTGGGCGATCCCAGCGGCGCGCATGCCGAGCTGGCCGGTGACGGACTCCCGGTGGACGCCGGGCCGGTCGGTCTCGACGAGGACGGTGGTGAGTCCCTCCGCGTGGCGGCCGAGGACGAGCAGGACGTCGGCGCTCTCCCCGAACGTGACCCATCTCTTGCGGCCGGTGACGAGGAGTCCGTCGCCGGAGTCCTCGACGGCCGTCGTCACCTCGCCGAGCGCGCTGCCGGCCCCGTCCTCGGTGGCGGCGAAACCGGCGGTGAGGGTGCCGTCGGCCAGGCGCGGCAGCCAGTCGGCCCGCTGGGCCCGGGTCCCCCAGCGCAGCAGTGCCGCGGCGACCATGGACTGGACGGTGAGCAGGCCGCGCAGGGCGCTGCAGACGCCGCCGAGGTGGGCGGCGACCTCTCCCAGGTCGGCCGGGGCGAGGTCCCGTCCGCCGTGCCGGGAGGGGAGATCGGCGGCGAGGAGGCCGGTGGCCGCGAGGGCGCGCAGGACGTCCGGCGGCACGTGGCCCTCGGCGTCCCACCGGCTCGCGGGTTCCCGGGCCCGGGCGGCGAGTTCGGCGGCGGCGGCGACCAGGGGCGAGGTCCCGGTCGCGCCGTCCGCCTCAGCTGTCGCCGGCATGGACCGGGGCGGTTTCGGCGTCGGCCTTCTTGGCGTGCACGAAGGCGGTGAGGCGGCGGGCGGTGCGGAAGCTGTCGAGATCGAGGTCCTCGACCTCGACGGTCAGCTCGAACCGGTCCTCGACGTGGGTGACGAGTTCCAGCGCGAACAGCGAGTCGACGAGCCCGAGGGCGAAGTAGTCGTCGTCGGGGCCGACCTCCCTGCGCAGGGCCTCGGTCAGGAAGCGGGTGATCTCGTCGAGGGTCTCTGCGGATCCACGGCTCATGCGATGCTCCCCGGTCCGCTCGGCGGACCCGTCTCGACCAGCAGGACGCTCCATGCCGCCACCGGGCTCACGTTGACGAGGACGGCGAGGTCGCCCTCGGCCAGTTCCTTGCGGTCCAGGGCGGTGGAAAGGTTGAGGAAGGTGTCGTTGGCGCCCAGGTGGCCCAGGGCGCGGAGGTTGTCCCGGCAGGACGGCAGCAGGGCGATGTCGAGGGACTCCTCGATGAAGGCCAGGCCGCCGGCCGAGAGGTTCTGGCTGGCGTAACCGGCGATGTCGGCACGGGTGAGCCCGTTGCGCGCGAGGAGTTCGGCGACCAGTTCGGCGAGGCGGTTCCTGGTCTCCATGGCCAGCCGGAAGGAGTAGCCCGGCGGGTCGGAGCACTTCTCGCGCCATTCTGCGGTGGGGCGGTCGCGGTACTCCAGGCCGAAGAGGTCCCAGTAGCGGCCGTTGGTGCGCTGGACGAGGTCGAGGAGGTGGACCGGCGCGGCGGAGCGGGGGCGGCCGAGCAGGAGCGCCAGACCGCTGTCGCCGTTGACGGTCACCGGGTGTCGATAGCGCCGGGCGGCGGCGGGCTTGCTGCCGTGCACGACGAGCACGGGCCCGAGGCCGGGGTCGGCGGCGAGCAGGCCGCGGGCGGTGAGCAGAGCGGGGGTGGAGGAGACGCAGCCGAGTCCGCCGACGGAGAAGGTGAGCGCGGTGTCCGCGCCCAGCGCGTGCTGGAGCCGGGTGGCGTCGGAGCTGATCAGGGTCTCGGGGGCGCGCGGTTCGACGAGGATCAGGGCGCCGAGCGCGGCGGCCGGGATCCCGGCGGTGTCGAGGGCGTCGCGGGCGGCCCGTTCGGCGAGGCCGGCGGCGGTGAGTCCGTCGTCGACGGCAACGGTGTCGATGCCGAGTCCGTGGCAGGTGAGACGTTCGGCCTCGTCGAGCCCGGCGAGTTCAGGGAGGTCCGCGAGGGGGCGGGGGCAGTCCGGCAGGTGCCGGCCGACCGCGTTGATCGCGACCCTCGGTGCGGTGGTGCGGAACGTGCCCTCGGCGCCCATGTGGCTCCCCGGGTTTCGACGCTTCGTCAGCGGAACACTAGAGAGGATATACGATATTGCGCAAGTACGTAATAGCTTAATTCTGGAGGTCCCCCATCTGGAATGCTGGGGTCCTCCCGACGTCTCCCACCGTGAAAGGCGCCATCGTGCAATCCCTCTGGAAACGCCACGGCCTCGTGGTCGCCGCGGGTGCCGTGTGCATCCTCGTCAACCGTCAGGGCATGGGCCCGTTATGGTTCACCGGGATCGCCCTGCTCGTCGGCGGCCTGCTGATGCGCCGTGCCATGACCCTCGGTCAGCGGCCGCGTGACGAGGTCCCGCCACTGCCGCTCGCGATCCCGGTGTCCGGTCGCTGGATGGCCCGCAACGGCCCCGCGACCAAGGTGCCCAGCCACACCCACAACCTCGCGCAGACCTATGCCATCGACCTCGCCCGGCGCCCGGCGCC
Source organism: Streptomyces bikiniensis (assembly GCF_000716625.1). NCBI lineage: Bacteria > Bacillati > Actinomycetota > Actinomycetes > Kitasatosporales > Streptomycetaceae > Streptomyces > Streptomyces bikiniensis. Next base: position 41,197 of record NZ_JNXJ01000048.1, read on the forward strand.
GGAGCCCGTCTGGCTCTGGCCGGTGGCCCGTCGCCCCGAGTCCTACCCGTCCTTCGGCGAACCCCTGTTCGCGCCCGCCGACGCCCGGGTCGTGTCCGTCTCGGACCGGCAGCGCGACCACCTCACGCGCACCTCGCTGTGGGGACTGTTCTACGTCCTCGCCGAGACCTTCGTCCGTTCCCTCGGCAGCCCCCGGCACCTGCTGGGCAACCACGTCGTCCTCGACCTCGGCGACGGCGTGTACGCGGTCTTCGCGCACCTGCGGCGGCACTCGGTCAAGGTGGCCGCGGGCGACCTGGTGAAGCGGGGCCAGACGCTGGCCGAGTGCGGCAACTCGGGCAACTCCGCCGAACCACACCTGCACTTCCAGCTCATGGACGGCCCCGACATCACCTCGGCCCGCGGCCTCCGCTTCACCTGGCGGTTCCGGGACGACGACGGCGAGGAGCACGAGGGCGCCCCCGCCGACAACACCTGCTTCGTCCCGGTCGACTCGCTCCCGCCGGTCCCCTACAGCGCCCCGTGATCCGGTTCGAGCAGGAAGCGGGCGAACCTCACGCGGCCGTCCTCGGCGAACTCGCCGAAGACGAAGACCTCCTGGGTCTTCGACGGCTTGCCGCCCCGGCTGGTGGTGTACCGGGCCGCGAAGCGGTTGCCGTCCCGCAGCGCCTCGTGCACCTCCACCGGGTACGTGTGCTTCCGGGCGCGGCCCTCCTCCAGCGCCTTCAGCACCCCTGACCGCTGCAGCGTCTTCCCCCCGATCTCGTGCACGGCGTCGGGGGTGAAGAGCCGGTCGTACACCTCGGCCACCGGCAGCGCGCTCTCGTACCCGTCCGCGTAGTAGGCGTGCAGGAAGTGCGCGGGGTCCTGCGCCGGCGTCGGCTCGACGCCGGCGTCGGGCCGCGGCGCGGGTACCGTGCCCGGCGCGGGACGGGCCGCACTGTCGTACGTCGTCTCCCCCCCGGCACCGGACCAGCCGGCTCCCGTCGTCGCGAAGGTCGTGGTGCGCGCCACCCGGCCGTCGTCGGCGATCTCCGCGAAGACCGCCGTCTGCGTGGCGCTCTGCACCTTCCACAGCATCGGCGTGCTGACCGTGTACCGCGCGGCGGCGAGGCGCCCCTCCACGTTCACCTCGTGGATGTGGAGCTCGTACGGCGCGCCCAGGGCCCGCCGCGACTCGATGTCGCGCAGCAGCTTCTTGCGGTCCCACACCTTCCCGTTGACCACGTGGGTCCCCTCGGGCAGGTGGTAGCGGTCCCACACCTGCTCGACCGGCTCCGAACCGTCGAACGCGTCGGCGTGGTAGGTGCGCAGATATCCCGTGAAGTCTTCGGCGGCGAGAGTGTGGTGGGCGGTACTCATGCTGTTCTCCTGGCTGTCGGGCGGGACGTGGCACCACCCCCCGGACCGAGGGGCGGCGGGGTGGACAGGTGGAACTCGCGCCGCAGGGCGGCCCGGGCGGCGAGGTGGCCGCACATGCCGTGCACGCTCGGCCCGGGCGGAGTGGACGCGGAACAGAGATAGACGCCGGCCAGCGGCGTGCGGTACGGGTTCCAGGTGGGCACCGGCCTGAGCACGGACTGCGTGAGCGTGATCGCCCCCGCGCCGATGTCGCCCCCCGGATAGTTCGGGTTGTACCTCTCGTACGCGGCCGCGGAGATGCCCCGGGCGGCGATCACCGTGTCGGCGAAGCCCGGGGCGTACCTCTCGATGCGGCGGGTGATCAGCGGCACCGGGTCCCGGTCGTCGCCGTTCGGCACGTGTGCGTAGGCCCACAGCGGGCGGCGGCCGCGCACCGCGCGCCCGGGGTCCGCCACCGCCGGGTCGACGAGGAGGACGAACGGCTCGTCGGTCGGCTCGCCGCGGGCTGCGGCGTTCTCTGCGGCCAGCGTCTGCGCGCGGGTGCCGCCCAGGTGCACGGTCCCGGCCCGTCCCACCTCCGGATCGGCCCACGGCACGGGCCCGCTGACGAGGAAGTCCGCCTTGGCGGCGCCGGGGCCGTAGCGGAACCGGCCCAATGCCCGCCGGTAGGACGCCGGGAGCCGGTTCCCCGCCAGGGCGAGCAGCCCCTTCGGCGTCGTGTCCAGCATGATCACCGGGGCGTCCAGCTCGGCCAGGTCCGTCACCCGGTGACCGGTGTGCACCACACCGCCGTGCGCCCGCAGGTCTGCCACCAGCGCCTCGGCGATCCGGACGCTGCCGCCCCGCGGCAGGGGCCAGCCGCTCGCGTGGGCGAGGTGCCCGAGCAGCAGCGCGATGGCCGCGCCCGGAAGGCTCGGCAGCCGCCCCACCGCGTGCGCGGCGACCCCTGTGAGCAGGGCTCGGCCGGCCTCGGTGCGCAGCCCGCCGTCCCGTAAGAGGTGGTTCAGGAGACGGGGACCGAGCAGTGCGGGTGCGGCGGGGTCCTCCGGGAGGGTCCGCTGGCCGGACAGCACGAAGTCGGTCACTCCCCTACTGTGCCTCACCAGCGGTGCCATCAACCGCCGCCAGTGCGGCCCGTCCGCGCCGAGCCCGGCCGCCGTCCGCGCCAGGTCGCGATGGGCGAGCCCGGAGACACCGCCGTCCAGCGGGTGTGCGTAGCTGACCGGCGGGTGCAGCAGGTCGACCCCGCGTGCTCCCAGGTCGAACTCACGGAAGAAGGCGGACGCCGCCGCCATCGGGTGGACCGCCGCGCACACGTCGTGCCACACCTCGGAGTCGAACAGCGCCTCCCCGCGCAGGCCACCACCGGGGGTGTCGGCCTGCTCGTGGACGTGCACCGTCAGACCGGCGCGGGCCATGGTGACGGCGGCGGCCAGCCCGTTGGGACCGCTGCCGACCACCTCGACGTCGGGACGGCTCACGCGGGCGCCGCCTCGGTGGCGAACTGCTGCCCGGCGAGCCGCCGGTACACCTCGTCGGTCTCGATCAGCTCGTGGTGGGTGCCGATCGTCCGGATCCGGCCGTCCTCCACGACGAGGATCCGGTCCGCGTGCACCACCGTCGACAGCCGGTGGGCGATGGCGAGCACCGCGCACTCCCCCGCCGCCTCCGTCATCGTGTCCCGCAGCGCGGCCTCCGTGTCGCTGTCCAGGTGCGCGGTGACCTCGTCGAGCAGGATCACCTCGGGCCGCTGGAGCATCGTGCGGGCGATCGCGAGCCGCTGCCGCTGGCCGCCGGAGAGACCGGCTCCGCGCTCGCCGAGCTCCGTGTCCAGACCGTCGGGCAGTCCGGCCACGAACTCCTCCAGGGTCGCCAGCCGCAGCGCCCGGGTGATGTCGGCGTCGTCCGCCTCCGGATTGGCGTACGTGAGGTTCTGCCGGATCGTGCCGCGCAGCAGCGGTGCGTCCTGCTCCACGTACCCCACCATCGCGCGGAGTTCGGCGAGCTCGAGAGTGGCCGTGTCGTGGCCCCCGACCCGGATCGTGCCGGACTCCGGCCGGTAGAAGCGCTCGATCAGCTGGAACATCGTCGTCTTGCCGGCGCCCGAAGGACCCACGATCGCAGTCAGGCCGCGGCGCGGCAGGGCGAAGGAGACGTCGTTCAGGACCGGCGCGCCCTCGCGGTACGCGAAGCCGACTCCCTCGAACTCGACGGCCGGGACGGTGTCCGCGACGGGCCGGCGCTCCGGCACCGCCCGGGCGTCGCCCTCCTCCTCCTGCGGGATGCCGCCCAGCTCCTTGACCCGCTGGACCGCCGCGCGCCCCTGCTGGATCTGGCCGATCGACATGAACAGCATCACCAGCGGCGCGACCACGTAGAAGAGGTACATCACGAACGCGGTGAGGTCGGCGGGCGACAGCGAACCGGTCGCGACCCGCGCCATGCCCCAGGCGATGACCACGGCCAGCGACAGCTGCGTCCCCACGTTCATCATCGGGGTCAGCAGCGCGCTGAACCCGGTCACCCGGATCCCGCTCGCCCGGACCCGCCCGGCGAGCCGGCCCAGCTCCTCGGTCTCCCGCTCTTCCGCGCGCGACGCCTTGACCGTGGTGATCGCGCCCAGCACGCGCTGCAGGCCGGAGCCGAAGGCGCCCACGTTCTGCCGGGCCTGGAGGGCGGAGACCCGCACCTGGCGGGCGAGCAGCAGCGCGATCCCGCTCGCCAGGCCCAGACAGGCGACCGTCACGAGCAGCAGTTTCCAGTCGAGCCGGGCCATCAGGACGACCGAGCCGATCACCATGAACACGGAGGACACGACCTGCGCCAGGGCCTGTGTGATGACCAGGCAGGCGATGGAGGTGTCGGACACGGTCCGCGCGAAGACGTCCCCGTGTTCGAGGCGCGAGAAGTGCGGGAACTGGCTGCGCAGCAGCCGGCCGCCGAGGACGCGCCGCACGTCGAACGTGATGTTCTCGCCGGCCCGGCCGATCGCGTACGCGTGCCCCGCGCTGAGTGCCGCGTCCGCGACGAAGAAGACCGCGATGAGCGTGATGGTGCCGGCGATCGGCTCGCCCGACGCCACGCCGTCGATCAGCCGGCCCAGCATCCACGGCTGGGCAAGCGTGGCGGCCGCGCCCACCAGGCCCATGCCGACGCCGGCGATCAGCAGGGCCCGGTGGCCGCGGACGATCTCCCGGAGGTTCATGCGGGCTTGGTGTACGAGGCGATGAACAGGCCGGCGGCGGGGACGTACGGGTTGCGCTCCCAGTCGCTGTAGTGCCCCTCGGGGACCAGGCCGGCGTCCCGGGCGTACCCGTCCACCTCGTCGGGCGTCAGCAGCCGCACCGTCTCGGTGCCGATGCGGTGGGTGCCGTCCGCCTCGTACCAGACCGTGGACACCTGCCAGATCCGCTGGTCCGCCACGAGCATCGCGTGCAGGTGGATGGCCGTGTTCGGCTCGGGGTACGGCAGGAAGATCGACGCGCGGGTCCGGCCCTCGTGCTGGGCGACGACGCCCGGCCGGTTGTGCGCCTCGACCACCAGACGGCCTCCGGGCCGCAGCTGCTCGGCGGCGCGGGCGATCGCCTCCCGCTGGCCGTCGGGGTCGAGGACGAGCGAGAGGGTGGAGCAGACGCAGTAGACCAGGCCGAACTCGCGGCCGGAGCGATAGGTCCGGATGTCCGCCAGCTCGGCGGTCACCTCTCCCCTGTCGCCTTTCTTCTCCAGGGCGGCCAGCATCTCCGGCGAGGAGTCGACACCGAGCACGGGGCCGACGCGGTGCGACAGGGGCAGGGCGATCCGGCCGGTGCCGACGCCGAGCTCCAGCGTCCCCGAGGCGGGGTCCGGGTGGAGCGCGGCGAGTCCGTCGACGGTGGCCCGGGTGGAGGCGTCGTCCTGGAAGATGCGGTCGTACCAGCCGTCGAACTGCTTGCCGTACCCGATGTCCGCGATGGTCATCGCTTCTCCGTTCCTGTGTGAGTGGTGCCGCCGTGCGGAATGCCGGGCCCTCAGGCCGCCTTCAGGAATCCGGGCGCGGCAGCGACCATCGGCTGGTAGGTGGAGACGTAGAGGACCTCGGGGTCCTCGCTGTCGTCATGACCGCTGGCGCGCACGACGGAGAACTGGAATCCCCGCGCGGCGGAGACGTCCTGGGCGTCCCTGATCTGCTTTCTGATGAACTCGGTCAGCACCCGGAAGGAAGGAGAGCCCGTCGGGTCCTCGCCCTTCGCGATGTTCTTGATGATGGCGCTGCAGATGTCGAAGACCGCCTTCTCGGTCCGCCGGGACGAGAACCAGAACGCCTGGATCATCCGGCGGTTCTCGATCAGGTCCAGTTCGATCCAGGGCGAGGTCTCGCGGTTCTCGTCGAGGGTGCGGTAGAGATAGTGGTAGTCGTGCGTCGCGGGATTCGGCGCGAAGAACTTCCAGTTCGGCACGAGCGAGAACAGGTCCTTGTTCCGCCCGCGTTCGAATGCCGGGTGCGGGTGCTGCGCGGCCAGTGTCGTCAGGAGCAGCGCGGCCCCCGCCGCGCGCGTGACGGCGCCCGGTCCCGTGAGGGCGTCCTTGAGGAACGCGGCGGCCTTCACTTCGACTCCTCCACCTTCTCCGGTACGCTCCCGGCCGGTTCGCCGCCGGCGCCGGCCGGCGGTGTGCAGTGCTCCTCCACGAAGCCCGCGATCAGGTCGGCCACCGTCCGCGCGTGCCGGGCGTCGGTCAGGATCGTGTCGTGCCCGCCCCGCTCGACGACCGTCACCTCGCCGTGGCTGCCGGCCTCCTGGTGGGAGCGGACGAGGTCGTGGTACATGAGCAGCTGGTCCGGATCCATGTCGACCGTGACCTGCGCGGCGACGACCAGGCCCGGGGCCGGTACGGGGGGCAGCTCGCCCTCGTAGGCCTCCAGTTCCGCGCGGACGGCCGTCCACTCGCGGGAGGCGGCCTGCCAGAGACGCGCGTCGGTGTAGAGGGCGAAAGCCTTGTCCCGGTACGAGTACGGCAGGTGGTCCACCCAGCGGGGGCGGGTCATCAGGGCGCCGGTGCCCAGTCGCGTCCAGCGCGCCAGCTCGGCCAGCGACGTGGTGAACAGCTCGCTGCCCCGCCGCTGCCGGTCCGACCGGATCAGCTGCGCCGGGTGCGTCGGGTCGAGGTAGACGACGCCGGCCACCCGGTCGCCGAGCTGCTGCGCCACCCGGCGGTTGAGCTCGGCGCCGAGGGAGTGCCCGACGAGCACCACCTTGCGGTCGTCCGGCAGGGCACCGCGGATCAGGTCCTCCAGGTCGTCCACCGACTCCTGTACGGAATAGGGGGCGTCCCGCAGCCGGCGGCTGGGCCCGTAGCCCGCGCGCGCGTAGCTGAGCACCGGTTGGCCGATGTCGAACGCGAGCCGCTCGATCATCCACGAGAAGTGCTCGGTGGTGGAGGCGAGGCCGTGGCTGAAGACCAGGACGGGACGGTCGGCCAGGTCCTGGCCGCCGACGTCGTACGAGAGCGTGTTGCCGTACCGAGTGGTGACGGTACGGGAGTTGGGCCAGCCGGCCAGCGCGTGGGCGCGGCGCTGCGTGGCCACGACACCCGCGGCGGTGACCCCGGCCGCGAGGAGCACGAGGGCGGTCTTGATCATCCGGTCGTCGCGGCCGGCGACCACCGGGAACGTCTTGGGCGCGGACGTGTACGCGACCATCGGGTGCATCGCGGGGAACGCCGTCATGAAGCGGCCCAGTCCCATCACGAAGGCGTTGACCACGTGGAAGCTGCCGACCGCGCCGATCATCGGCCGGGTCATTCGCCCGCCGGCCAGGTAGACGACGGGGAAGAGGCACTCCATGGCCAGGACCGCGTGCTGCGTGACCTTGCTGGCGCGCGGGTAGCGCTGCGTCAGCCGGTAGGCGCGCTCGAATCCGTAGGTGCGGGTGCGCAGGACGCCGGGAAGGGCGGAGCCGTCACGCCACTTCGTCCCGGCCAGCTTGGCCAGGCCGGACAGCGAGTACGACATGTTCGCCTGGATCGCCAGGTACCACATCAGGGCGTCCTGGACCTCGGGGCTGCGGGACAGCCGCGCGAGGCCGGTGACCGCCTGGACCTGGGTGGCCACCTGGTCGGAGCCGTCCGTGCCGTAGCGGTGGCGGGCCTGCAGGACGGTGGTCGTGAGGCCGAGGTAGAGGTCGCCCGCGGCGCGCCACCGGCTGTTGCCGGGGGCGAGCATCGCCAGGCTGCACGCCACGCGCGAGGCGTGCAGGGCCATCGTGGTGCGCCTGCCGCTCACCAGGTCGGTGAGCTTCTGAATGGCCGGCATCTTGCTCTCCGGCGTCTGCCTCATGATGTCCCAGTCGTTGAGGCCGCCCGGCCTCAGGTTCCGGTGCTGGTGCAGGTATTCGAGGGACGAGGAGAGGCTGGAGAGAGCTGCGAGGCGTTCCGATATGCCGATCGCGCGAGTTCGTGAAATCGGTATCGGGGAAAAAATCGCACGGGAAAGCCGCTTTAAGACATTCATACCGAAGTTTTACTCCGCGTCGAATCGGCTGCGGGTGCTACCGAACGGTAGGATCGGGTGCCTGCCGGGCCACGATTCCAGCGTGGCCCGGCAGGTCTCTCCGCCTCCGGACTCAAGCTCCCGGAGGGTGTTCCCGAGAAGTCGCCAGGACTCCTCGCGCGGTGCTCACTCGGAAGCGAGCACTCAGTCGTTCGCCCCGGCCTCGTACGCCTGGACGGTGACCCACGCCGCGCCCGCGCCGCCGGCGAATCCCACGCCGAAAGCGATCAGCGCCGGGGTGGCCTGCACGGGCATCATGGCGCCGAACTCGCCGTGCGCCTCGTCCGAGAGGTGCTGCGGGGTGACAGCGACGACGCTGTCCACGATCCTGCTCATTTCGGTTTCCTCCTGAGAGTCGGTCGTGCGGGATGGAAAGGGGTCAGCCGTTGACGCGGCCGGTGACGTAGGCGCCGACCACGGCGCCGGCGCCGACCACGGCACCGCCGACGTACCAGCAGGTGGCCACCGCGGCCGGGGTGGCCAGGACCGGCGCCGCGGCGTCGTCCTGGTAGCCCTGCTCCAGGGTGCCGAAGTCCTGCGTGTTCATGAATCCGGCGATCTTGTGCTCCATTACCGGTATCTCCCGTCTGTTCGTGGCGAGTAAGACGTCCGAGCTGGGACCGAAGGCCCTCCCGGGCCGCAGGACATGAAAGGGGTTGCTCGCCGCACTGTGCCGGAAGAGTCGAAGGACCCCGTCGACCGAGGTGCACGACTCTCGACCTACGCGCGTCACAAAGAAAGCCGGAATCACTGATTCCCGTTTCCGTGATCGCGCGACGCCTCCAAAACCGGTTCCACGCCCGTGCCACCCGGAACAAACGCCTGACGGCTCGTCAAGACGTCGGCATCCGTTTTTCGAGTGCCTGTTCCCATGGTGCGCGGATCACGCTAGCCGACGATCGATCGCCTGCAACAGGCCACCAGAACCTTCTGACTTGATCCGGCACGGCCGACCTAAAGATCTTGACGCTCCGGACGCATCCCTACGTGCCCGTTCCCGGAAGATGCCCGAGTTAAAGCACCAGTAAAGGTTGTCCATATAGCACCTAATTCCGGCCGGAAGATCATGGAGGTCACCCGTCGACGCCCCAGCGGACGCGTCGGCCGCCGAAGCACCCGTGCACGATGCGGGGCCGGCGCGGCCGGCGATGGAAGAACCGGAAGTCAGGAAGTACGGACCGACCTGGCCCTCACGGCCGGCGAGCCATGCCCGTACGGCCTTCGAGCGGTGGGCCGAGCACCGGCCGGCACCCGGACACACCTTCCTCCTTCACCCCGTTCCGACCCTCCACCAGCACGGACAACGGCGTCAGCCGCACGATTTCCCGCGTGTCCGACGATCACGTCCACACATCCTTCACCCGACCGTTCACGCGCAGCAAGCGAGCCCGAAACCAAGCGTTTCGGATCAATGAGGACATCACCTGCCTTTGGGCAATACTTTACGAGTACGACGCACGCCACATTGCGACCCAAGGCTCGGATACCCCCACCCGTAAGCCACCTGGCTAAAACCTGGTGGCCGCCTCGAACGAAACCAGACTGAACTGAAAGGTGGCGAAAATTCGTTTGCCCCTTGAAGGTGGATGCGCCCAAGGCTTCCGGCATATTTACCCGGGATAGTCGCCTTCCCCACGGCGCGACGGATCGGGCGCTCATGCGAGAAGCAAGAGAGTCACGTCTTCGTCGACGAGCTGTGGCGTCGTTGCGGGAGCGGCAAGGACGGCTTCGACGCGGTGCGCGGCACCGCATCAGCTCCACCGTCACGCCCGGCGACCTGCTCACCCCCGGGAACGAGCCGGGCGGGCACGTCGCCCACCACGGAGTCACCGGAAGGGCCGACGCGACCGCACAGCACAACGATCAGGATTCCCGGCCCCTCGATCCCACCACCGGCCGCCGGCTGACCTGGCCGCACACCGGCGTGATGCCACGGCAAGCGGAACCCCTCTCTCATCTGACAGCGAAGAACTCCCGACCCGGACCGGAACCGGCCAAGCACCCGCACCCCGCCCGGCACCGCAAACGGGGGCGCGACAGGCACGACAAGACGACGGACGGACACCCCGGCGTAGGCGGCGGCGAGCACGGCCAGAGCGTCAGCCTCAGCGTCGCTGATCCAGCCCGTCAGGCGGTCTTCATCGGCCACGTCGTCGGGCAGTTCCAGAACCGGGTCATCAAGCCGGAACCGGCACTCCCTCTCCTCGCCGGACCACACGGTCAAGGTGGCCGACGGCATGTCCACGGGCACGGCGATCTTGTCGTGGGCCAGGAGCCAGGCGACCACCACCGCCCGGCCAAACCACGGGCGGGTACCGGCCCCGGCAGCGGGAGCAGGGGCGGGGAAGTCGTCGTGGCGGCGGTGCCAGTTCACCACCACCGCCCGTCCCACCCCCGCCATCCGCACGACCTCCGCCAGGAACACCGCACCCCCCTCCGGGCCGGGGCCGAGGGGGGCGAGCACGGTAAGCCGGGAGCGGCGGCCCAGGGCGAGAGCGCACAGGGCCCACCAGTCCACCGACGGGCGTACGACGGGCAGCAGGGCGATGTCCCGACCGGAATACAACAGGACGTCCATGACCCCGCCCCGGGCACGCTTGCAGTCGACCCCCACCATGCCGATGGGGGTGATCCAGCCGAGGCGCACGATCTGGTCCCACTCGGTGCGGCGCACGCCGAGGCGGCGGGCGGCCCGGTCGGGGCCAAGGGGAACATGGCGATCCAGGAGGGCGGGCAGGTCCCGGCGCCGCGCGAGGGCGGCGACCTGCTCGGGGTGCACGTCCGGGGTGGTGGTGTCGGCGCCGAGATAGGCGAGGAGGCCGGCGCGGACGAGGTGGCCGATCGCCGTGGCGGTCACGGGCGGCCGAACGGCAACGGCTCCCCCAGCGCTGCGGTCAGCCGCTCCGCCGCCCACCATGCCGACGCCGGACCCGGGAGCGCCGCGCGGATGCCCTCCGCGTCGGCGGCCTCCACCACGGCCCGCGGCCACCGGCCCGGCCCGGCATCCGGCGCCGGGACGCCCCCGAGGCCGCTGCCCACCGCCAGGCCGCCACCGACACCTTCAGGCGGCCCGCCGCCTCGCACACGCCGTACGCCTCCCACATCTCTCGCTCCTCGTCTCGCACCGGCATGCGGCCCGCCGACCGGACCGGAACCGAAAGATGCCGGATTTTCATGCAATGTGTAAATAGGTGTTCGTGGCAGGGGGATTGGGGGTGTGCCGCTGGATCCGCGCTCGCGTACGCGAGGGAGAGATTCACTCCGACGGGTGATCGACAAGGACCCCCCGGGAACGGTGAAACCCCCCGCATGAGCGGGGGGTTTCGCTGGGGGCGCCGGGGGTGGGACAGGCCCCGAGATGCGGCCGCCGCCTCCCGTACAGGGGTGGACAGGAAGCCAGTGGACGGGCAGCCGGGAAGCGGTGAACAGCCGGCATCCGAGCGCCCACGACCACGGTGGAGCCTCGCCCCCTCGCCGCGGCGACACGGAGAAAGAGAGGGCACCGTCCGGCGCATCGGCAGCAGCACGATCGAGCGGCCCCGCCAGGCATTGTCCCATAACTCAGAGCAGAGGATGTCGAGTCGCCATAGACGGATCGGCTTGTCCGGTTACCATCCCCATCGCGCCTTCGACTGGACCCCGGCCAGCGGGTTGAACCGGACATCGGCAAGCGGTGCTGAGAGTTGCAGAACAGTCTTCAGCCCGTTCAGGCCTGTACACCCCACGCCTGAACGGGCTTCTTCAAGGAGGAGTTGACGGACGTGCAGTAGGCATACGAGGTAGTGCCGGCAGCCGCCTTTGCCCCCTGAGCAGTCTTTCCGTTCTTGCAGAGTGCCACTCCGATGAAGGCACCGCCGCCCGTACACTTGACACCCGCGGTGTTGGAGTCGTTCCACACGACACTACATCGCATCGCCCTGGCGTCGACCGAATTCGCAGACGCACTTGCCCCGTTAACTACGGCGGCGGAGGCCGCAAGGGCAGCGACAGCTAAAACACTTCCAAGCTTACGCTTCACGATTCTCCCTCTTCTCGAGATTCAACTGCCACCTTCACGTGGCCTTCTCATCCAGACCCTACGGCCACCCGAAATACGCTTCATACCGCGGCGGTTTGGTTTGCGGGTAAACCCTTGCGGTAGCCGTGCAGACACTGAGCTGTTTCCAACCTCAGTTTGAGCAGGTCAGATACAGGGTGAGGACCGCACCCGCAGCAACCGCTTCAAGCGCTTCAAGCGCTTCAAGCGCTGAACACTTCGCGAAGCGCTGCAGACGGTCGCGAGCCGGCAGGTCGGCAACGACGATGGAAGACGGATCAGCGCGCCGGTTCCGATGTGCCTCGCGCCTGGTCGCGGCCGGCGACCACCAGGTATCCATCGCTCTCGGGGTCGAAGGTGGTGGACTGCACCGTGAGCCCGACACTCCGCAACTGCGCCACGAGGTCCTCGTACTGGTAGGGCCAGATGGACAACCGCTCCGAGCAGGCTCGCACTGCCCCATCCGGCTCGATCTGGGCGACCACGATCTCGAGGAAGTGTTCCTGCTCCCAGCGCTGCTCGATCTGCCAGTAGTAGCTGACGACCGCATCGCGGTCGTTGCGGCGGATGAGTCGATCGCGGACGTCTACCCGTGAGCCGGCGGAGCGCACGAGCTCCCAGTTGCGTGAGTGGAGCACAAGGCGTCCGCCCGGGTTCAGCAGCCGCGACATCGCTTCCAGTGCGGTCAGGCGCTCGGCTGCGCCCTCGGCGTGCCCGAGCGAGTTGCCGACGCAGAACACCAGATCGAACGTGGAGTCCTCCAGGTGGTCGGGCAGCTCGTCCCAGCTCGCGCGGAGGGCTCGAAGCGAGACACCCTGCTCGTCGGCGGCCTTCTCGGTCCGGCGAACCATCCCATCACTGGCGTCTGCGGCAACCACGTCCAGGCCAAGACTCGCGAGACCGACGGCGAGCTGGCCGGTTCCACACGCGCAGTCGAGGACGCGCGCGTTGGACGGCAGAGAGCCCACGACATCGCTGTAGTAAACGGCGGCTGCCTGGGCGGGGGTCAGCCTGTCGTCCCCGATCAGCCACTCGTATACGTCGGAGAGCGCCCCATAGCCAGCCACCGCGATAACCTCCATCACTCGACGACGCGCGGGCTAGACCGCGCCTGCGATTCGGTCCCTGCGCCTCGCACTGTGCCGGGCCGTGTCAGCGAAGCATTGAGCAGGACCCAACCACTTCCGGTCGCTGAGACTCCACCGGATTTCACGGGAAACCGCGGCACGCCGCACCGACGCAGGTCCCTACTCCACCAGCGCCGCATCGGCCACGATGGGCGCAGTTGCGGTGTCTGACCGCGAGTTGGACTGTCCTGCGCAACGACCAAGCTCCTGGTAGACGGGTTCTCAACCAAGATCACCCACGTCGGCCAGGAGCTTCGTGTGGTTGCCTCCCCGTCCTCGATCGATCCGTCCAGCCGCACCTTGCGGTTCCTGACCGGACAACTGACAGCCCGGCGTCAGGAGATCGGAATGCGGTGGCGGCGCCTTTCCCCCCCCGTTACCTTTTTCGTGGCTCCGCAACGGGGCCTCCGACCTTCGGGTCCGGCATGACTTCCCCCCCTTGTTGTTCATGATCCGGGGGGTGGTGTCACCGGGTTCGGAGGCATCGACGGACCGCTGATGAGGGGCTTGAGCACCGGCTTCACCCAAGGCCGGAAGAGCTCTCCGTAACGTGGATGTGGCAGCTCGGTGCCCAGGCAAAGCCGGACGAAAAGCGTGATGGAGGGGCCTGCGCGTGATCGACACCGGCGACATCGACGTCTTCCTCGGCCTGGACGTCGGCAAGGGCGAACACCACGCCACCGCCGTCACCCCGGCCGGGAAGAAGGCGTTCGACAAGCGCCTGCCCAACACCGAACCCAAGCTCCGCGAGCTGTTCGCGAAACTTCAGGCCAAGCACGGGACGGTGCTGGTCGTGGTCGACCAGCCGGCCTCGATCGGAGCCCTGCCGCTCGCAGTCGCCCGCGACATGGGCTGCCCGGTCGCCTACCTGCCAGGGCTGACGATGCGGCGGATCGCCGACCTTTACCCAGGTGAGGCGAAGACGGACGCGAAGGACGCGTTCATCATCGCGGACGCGGCCCGCGCCATGCCGCACACGCTGCGGGCGATCGACGGCGAGGACGAGACGATCGCCGAGCTGGAGATGATCGTCGGGTTCGACGACGACCTGGCCGGCGAGGCCACCCGGGTCGCGAACCGGCTGCACGGCCTGCTGACCCAGATCCACCCGTCGCTGGAACGGGTACTGGGGCCGCGGTTGCAGCACCCGGCCGTCCTGACGCTACTGGAGCGGTTCGGGTCACCGGCACAGATACGCAAGGCGGGTCGAAGGCGGCTGGTCACGCTGCTGCGGCCGAAGGCACCGCGAATGGCCGAGCGTCTGGTCGAGGAGATCTTCGCCGCCCTGGACGAGCAGACCGTGACCGTTCCGGGGACCGAGGCGGCCACGCTGATCGTCCCGAGCCTGGCCGGGTCCCTGACCGCTGTGCTTGACCAGCGGAAACTGCTGGCCGGGCGGATCGAGGAACTCCTGGAGGACCACCCTCTTTCGAAGGTCCTGACGTCGATGCCGGGAGTCGGCGTCAGGACCGGAGCCCGCATCCTGATCGAGGTCGGCGACGGCAGCACCTTCCCGACCGCCGGCCACCTCGCAGCCTATGCCGGTCTCGCCCCTGCCACCCGGAGTTCCGGTTCATCGATCCGCGGCGAGCAACCCTCCAGACGGGGAAACAAGCAGCTCAAACGGGCCTTCTTCCTCTCCGCGTTCGCCGCCCTGGGCGACCCGGCATCCCGGGCCTACTACGACAAGAAGATCGCCCAGGGCAAGCATCACACCCAGGCCCTGCTCTGCCTCGCCAGACGACGAGCCGACGTCCTCTTCGCGATGCTCCGGGACGGAACCTTCTACGAACCCCAACCCGTCCGAGCGACTTGAGACCTGCTTGCCCTCCGCCCAAGCTCATGGTCGGCTACGGCCATGGGGGACGAGAATTCCGAGCACTTGGCACTCATCCGTCGCTGGCTCGCGGGCGAAACCGTCAACAACACCGTCGGCATCAAGGTCGTCAGTGGCCCCTTCCACGGACGGACCAAAATCGTCGAGCTCGACCAGTCAGGACTGCCACCCGCAGGCTTCCGAGGTCGCACCGGTCGAACATCAGGACCCTGGAACTCCGCCGCCAAACACATCTACCTGGCAGTTCGAGCCCCCGACACCTCTGCGGGCTGGATCTACGAATACGCAGGCATCGACACAGCGGCGGATGGCTGACGCACGCTCCGCCGCCACCGGGGGCACCCCAACAGCTTGACCAAAGAGATAGGGGCCCCCCGCACGTCAGGCACTGCTCGTCCTGGCCCATCTACGGTGCGGTGACACCTACGCCCAGCTCGCTGCCGGGTTCGACATCGGGATCGCGACCGTCTACCGCTACATACGTGAAGCCGTCGAGGCCCTGGCCGCCCTCGCCCCATCCCTGGCCGAGGCGGTGCGGACGGTCCGGGCGAAGGCGTTCGCCATCCTCGACGGCACCCTGTTGCCGATCGATCGCATCGCCGCCGACACCCCGTACTACTCCGGGAAACACAAACGCCACGGCATGAACGTCCAGGTCCTCACCGATCCGTTCGGCCGTCTGCTCTGGGCCTCGCCAGCCCTGCCCGGCTCGACTCACGACCCGACCGCCGCGCGGCAGCACGGCATCATCGAAGCCCTCGCCGATGCGGAACTCAAATGCTGGACGGGCAAGGCATATCAAGGCGCCGGCGGACCTGTCCGTGTACCGTTTCGGGGCCGCGGCCTCAAGAGATAGAAGCGTCGCCACAACACCACCCACGTCAAGATCCGCTGCCACGGCGAGCGGGCCGTGGCCACCATCAAGGGCTGGCGTCTCCTGCGGAAGCTCCGCTGCAGCACCAACCGAATCACCGACGTGGTGAAGGCCGTCCTCGTCCTTCACCACGCATCAGCGTGAGGTTGGAAAAGGCTCACTGCCGTGGATCGCCGCACACCGCCGCCTCGCCCGCGACTACGAGCAGCAGCCGGCACACTCCGAGACCATGATCCGCTGGGCCGTGATCGGCATCATGGTCCACCGACTCACCCGCGGCCGACCGGCAACCCGACCAAGCCCCCGACCCCTCACACACGTCAATCATTGAGC
>NZ_JNXJ01000049.1:0-73484 GCF_000716625.1 Streptomyces bikiniensis
CCACCGAGATCTACACGTAAGGAGTCGTCGGCAGCGTCAGATGTGTATAAGAGACAGGTGTCGTCTCCCGGCGGGTCGACCGGGGGGCGGGTGGGTGACACGGTGTCGCTCTCCTCTCGGCGGTGCGGTGGGGACGTGGGGCCGTCGGCGGGGCCGGGTGCGGGGGTGGGTGCGGAGGGGGTCAGGCGCGGAGGGGGTTGGTGACGGTGACGTAGACGGACTGGGTGTCGACCGGGCCGACGAGTTCGTCCAGGCCGTGCAGGCGGGTGAGGAGGTTGGCCTTGCTTCGCAGGGTCGCGGCCTCCAGGAGCCGGTGCGGGAGGGGCGAGCCCAGGCCGGTGGCGGAGGTGAGGAAGCTGCGGAGGGCGGCGAGCAGGACGCGCTCGTCGGCGAGGTGCTGGGAGCCGAAGGCGCCGACCAGGCCGAGGACGTTGTTGATGCCGAGGTAGTAGGCGAAGCGTTCGTCGGTGACCTGGTCGGAGACGAAGGTGTCGCTGTGGGCGCCGATGCCGGGGAGGCGGCCCTCCAGCTCGCTCCGGTGGGACTCGCGGAAGTAGTAGCCCTGGTTGTCGCGGTAGCGGCCGCCGACCGGCCAGCCGTCCGGGTCCAGGAGCACCAGGGTGTTCTGCTGGTGGGCCTCCAGGGCGATGCCGGCGTGTCCGTCGAGCCAGAGGACGGGGCGGACGACGTGGTCGAGGTAACGGAGGAACCACTCGGCGGCCACGGCCGCGGTGGGACGGCCTGTGCGGGCGGAGAGCCCGCCGATGACGTCGGCGAGCCGGGAGCGCATGGCGGTGGCTCCGGGCCAGGGGCGGGGGGTGGTGAGGGCGGCGATGCAGATGGCGTCGTCCCCGGGGCCGAAGGGGTTGTGGCGGATCATGACGTCGAGGCCGGGGACGGGGGTGCCGTCCGGGGCGTCGACGGCCAGCCAGGCGGGGTCGCGGACGATGTCGAAGCCCGGATGGGCGGCCTGCCACTCGTCGACGAGGCCGGTCCGGAGCAGCCGGTGGACCTCGACGCCGCGGTGGAGCTCCTTGCGGAGGTTCTCGCGGCGGGAGTTGGTGATGCGCAGGCCGAGGGAGAGCTTGAGCATGGCCGTGGCGCCGGGGCGGTGCACGGTGCGGATGGAGGAGGTGGGGTGCCAGGGGGTGCCGTGGGGGCCGAGGTCGTGGAGGAGGCCGCCGTCGAGGAGGGCGCGGACGTCGGGACGGTGGCGGAGTTCGCGGGCCTGCCAGGGGTGGAGGGGCAGGGGCACGGTGCCGGTGGGAACCGCGAGTCCCTCCGCGAGGCCGTGGGCGAGCTGTTCGGCGGTGACGGGCCGGCCCTGTTCGGTCCAGGCGGAGTCGGAGGCCAGGAGGGAGGCGTCGACGGCGAACCAGTGGAGGGGGAAGGAGCCGTGCAGTTCGGGTGAGTAGAGGCGGCTCTCGGCCTCGGTGAGGCCTTCGCGGCTCTTGGGGGTGGGGTGGAGCGGATGGCCGAGCAGGAGGGACTGTTCGGCGGCGAGGAACAGGTCGGCGTCCGGGTGCGGCTGGGGCCGGTGGCGGCACTCGGTGATGAAGTCGGCGGTGCGGCGGGCGGAGTCGGCGACCCGGCCGACGAGTTCGGTGCCCTCGGGACGGCCGGTCTCCCGGCTGAGGAGGGCGGCGGTGGTGACGGCGTCGACGGCCGGCGCCGAGGCGGGGAGCCCTTCGAGGACGGGGGCGCCGAAGCGGTGCCAGCCGGTGGGCGACCAGTAGTGGACGGGGACGAGGAGGGCGGTGCCGCTGGCGTCGAGGGGGACGCGCAGGGTGGCGGAGTCGGGGGCGGGGAGGTTCTTCTCCCGGACCCAGCAGCGCAGGAGGCTCTCGACCGCGGCGGAGTCGGCGGCGCGCACCGGGTCGGGGTCGTCCAGGGGATCGGCGGCGGACCGGAGGGTCCGGAGGGCGTACGGCCCGGGGTGCTGACGCGGGACAGTGTGCTCCCCCGAGCCGGACGCCTCGGAGCCGGGCTTCTCGGAACCGGGCTTCTCGACGCCGTCCCCCGCGGAACCGGCCCCCGCGGAACCGGTCCCTACGGAGCCGGCCCCCGCGGAACCGGTCCCTACCGAGTCGGTCCTCTCGGAACCGGTCCCTACGGAGTCGGTCCTCTCGGAGCTGGTGCTCTTGACGTCGGGCTCCCCGGAGCCGGGGTTCTCGGGGCTCAGCGTTCCGGAGCCGGGTGTCGCGGGGGCGAAGGTCCCGGTCGTGAGGGGTTCGGGGGTGAGGAGGGAGGTGGCGGCGGGCGCCGGGGAGGTGGGCGTGGCGTTCACGGGCTTCCTTGGGGGTGGGGCCGGGGGCGGTCCGGGGTCAGTGGGACGGCCCGGGGGCGGGCACGGGGGCCGGGGCCCGACGGGAGGGCGACGGTCGGGGGGTGTGGACCCGTTCGGCGGCGGCGAGGGCGTCGGCGAAGCGGTCCAGTACGGCGGTGGCCTGCTCGTCGGTGAGGGTGAGCGGCGGCAGGAGCCGGACCACCGCGGAATGGCGGCCGCCGAGTTCGACGATGAGGCCGCGGGCCAGGCACTCCTGCTGGACGGCCAGGGCCAGGGCGGGGGCGGCGGGCGGGACGGTGTCCTCCGGCCCGGCCGCGTCGGGGTCGACGAGTTCGACGCCGATCATCAGGCCCCGGCCGCGGACGTCGCCGACGCACGGGTGGGCCGCGGCGAGGCCCTGGAGCTGCCCGAGGATGCGGGCGCCGAGGGTGCCGGCCCGTTCGGCCAGCTTGTTCTCGCGGACGTACGCGAGGGTGGCCGTGCCGGCGGCCATGGCGAGCTGGTTGCCGCGGAAGGTACCGGCGTGGGCGCCGGGTTCCCAGGCGTCGAGCGCGGAGCGGTAGACGACGACGGCGAGCGGGAGGGAGCCGCCGATGGCCTTGGAGAGGACCATCACGTCGGGCACGACGCCGCTGTGCTCGACGGCCCAGAAGGCGCCGGTGCGGCCGACCCCGGTCTGCACCTCGTCCACGACGAGGGGGATGGCGCGGTCGGCGGTGATCCGGCGCATCCGGCGCATCCAGTCGTCGGGGGCGGGAATGACGCCGCCCTCGCCCTGGACGGCCTCGACGATCATTCCGGCGGGGGTGGTGACACCGCTCTTGGGGTCGTCCAGGAGGCTCTCGGTCCAGCGGGCGGAGAGCTCCGCGCCGCGTTCGCCGCCGGTGCCGAAGGGACAGCGGTACGCGTGCGGGTAGGGCAGCCGGGTCACGCGGACGTCGTGGGCCCCGCCGGAGGCGGCGAGGGCTCCGGCGGTCATGCCGTGGTAGGCGCCGGTGAAGGCGAGGAGGCCGTCGCGGCCGGTGGCGGTGCGGACGAGCTTGAGGGCCGCCTCGACGGCGTCGGTGCCGGCCGGTCCGCAGAACTGGATGCGGGCGTCGTCGGCGAGTTCGCCGGGGAGGGTGGCGAACAGTTCGGAGGTGAAGGCGTCCTTGACGGGGGTGGCGAGGTCGAGGACGTGGAGCGGGGCGCCCGAGTCGAGGACCTTCTTGATCGCTTCGAGGACCACGGGATGGTTGTGGCCGAGCGCGAGGGTCCCGGCGCCGGAGAGGCAGTCCAGGTAGCGGCGCCCGTCGGCGCCCTCGATGGTCAGCCCCCGGGCCCGCACGGGGACGATCGGCAGGGAGCGGGCATAGGTGCGGGCGGCGGACTCGCGCAGGGACTGACGGCGCAGGATGCTCTCGTACCCGGTCCCCCGCACCGTCCGCCCCGACGGGGAGGCTTGTCGGCCTTCGGCCTTTTCGGGCGGTTCGGGGCTTTCGCCCGCCCGGTTCGGCGCGTCCGCCGGGGCGTGCGGCTCCGCCGGGACGGCCGGAGCTGGTTCGGTCACGGCCACGGCTCGGTGTCCTCCCGCTGTAACAGTTGCGTTGCACATCGGGGCGTCGGGGAGCGGCCGCAAGGCCCGCCCCGGGCGCCTCCGTTGTGTCCCCCGTGCGTACCAACGACGGGAACTCCCCGGGATCACGGGCCGGAGGCAAGATCTTGGCGTGTCCCGGATCACGGCACGGCAACGACCGAACGGTGCCCGGAACCACCGGCGGGGCGCGTACCGTCCCCTCCGGCACCGGCATAGTGGGGGCCGTCGGCCGTGATCCGCCCGGGTTCGGCCACTGTTCGCCCATGAGCAAGTGCACGAGCGAGTCCACGGGCAGGTCCGTGAACGAGCCCATGAGCAAGCCGTACAAGTTGACGTAGTCCCAGGGGGATCACGAGATGCGATCGATTCGTCCGCTGCTGACGGCGGCTTCCGCCGTCGCGGCGCTGACGCTCACCGTTACGTCCTGCGGGCCGAGCGAGGAGAACGCGGGGGACAAGCCCAGTGCCCCCGCGAGCCTGAACCCGGCCGAGAAGATCAAGATTCCGGAGGACCTGAAGGACCGCCTGAAGGAACACGGGATCGACCTCGACAAGTGGCGCAACGGCGAGTGGAAGAACTGGGACCGCGACAAGTGGCTGCGTGAGGCCAAGGACTTCGTCAACCCGATCATCGAGGACCTCTGGAACCCGGACCGGATGCGGGAGGCCGAGCGCCCCGACAAGCCGGTCGAGGAGGAGGACATCTCGGGCGACAAGGGCGTCACCGACCCGGCTCCGGACCCGGTGCGGGCGAAGGCCGTGGACGCGAAGTACCACGACAACGCCCCCGAGTCCGGAAAGGTCTTCTTCGACGGCCCCGAGGGCTCCATGGTCTGCTCGGCCACGGTCGTGAAGGACCCGGCGCACCCGGGCAAGTCCAACATGGTCTGGACGGCCGGGCACTGCGTGCACAAGGGGAAGAAGGGCGGCTGGTACCGCAACATCGCCTTCGTGCCCTCGTACAACGACTCGGCGCTGGCGACCTCCGCCCTGGAGAAGGCGACGCGGGAGCAGATCGCCCCGTACGGCGTGTGGTGGGCGGAGTGGGTCAAGACCTCCGACCAGTGGATCGCCGAGGGCGCGAGCACGGGCGGCGCGGGCGCTCCCTACGACTTCGCGGTCATCAAGGTGACGCCGGAGAAGGGCTCCTCGGGCAAGTCCCTGGAGGAGACGGTCGGTTCGGCGCTTCCGGTGGAGTTCAACGCGCCCGCCGTGCCGAAGATCGCGAGTCTGACGGCGACCGGTTATCCGGCGGCGGCGCCGTTCGACGGCCAGAAGATGTTCCAGTGCCAGGACAAGCCGGGCCGGCTGTCCCTGAAGGCGAACCAGCCGACGATGTACCGCATCGGCTGCACCATGACCGGCGGTTCGTCCGGCGGCGGCTGGGTGGGCAAGGGCGGCGACGGCAAGCCGGCGCTGGTCTCGAACACCTCGATCGGCCCGGCGTCGGCGGGCTGGCTCGCGGGCCCGCGCCTGGGCCCGGAGGCCAAGGGCATCTTCGACGAGGTCAGCAAGAAGTACGCCGGCCAGTAGGCCCGGCACGGAGGCGGGGCCCCCGGGTCCCGCCTCCACCCATGTCGCGCCCGTCTCGGCACAGGGACCCGTCTCGGCACAGGGACCCGTCTCGACACGGGCGCCCGTTCCGGCCGGGCATCCCAGCAGTAGACACCTCAGGGGGAAATCACCACATGCGCTCCGTACGACCCATACCCGCGGCCCTCGGCCTGGCCGCGGCGCTCGCGCTGACGGCCACGGCCTGCGGGCCCACCGAGACCCCGGCCGTCGACAAGCCGGCCGGCGGGGCGAGCAGTTCCGCGCCCGCTGCCGACGCCGGTGACGGCGGCTCCGACCTCACCGAGGACCTCGCCGACAAGCTGAAGAAGCGCGGCGTCGACCTCGACGGCTGGAAGAACGGCGAGTGGAAGAACTGGGACCGCGAGACCTGGCTGCGTGAGGCCGAGGACTTCGTCAACCCGGTGATCGAGGGGCTCTGGGACCCGGCGCGCATGCAGTCCGCCAAGAGCCCGGAGCAGACGATCGCCACCCAGGCCGGTGCCAGTGGCAGCGATCCGGTGCCCCGGCCCGTGCAGGCGCAGCGCGAGAAGACGCCGTACCACCGCAACGCGGCCCCGGTCGGCAAGATCTTCTTCGACGCGCCGCAGGGCCACATGGTCTGCTCCGGCACCATCGTGAAGGACCCCCGCCGGCCCGGGAAGTCGAACCTGGTCTGGACGGCCGGACACTGCGTCCACGCGGGCAGGAAGGGCGGCTGGTACCGCAACATCACCTTCGTGCCCGCGTACAACGACCGGGGCAAGTCCCCCGCCGCGCTGCGCAACGCGAAGCCGCACGAGGTGTACCCGTACGGCCAGTACTGGGCCGACTGGGCCGTGACCTCGGGCGAGTGGATCAAGTCCGGCGGCACCGATCAGGCCTGGCCGTACGACTACGCCGTGCTGCACGTGAAGCCGCAGCGGGGGACCAAGTCCCTGGAGGAGACCGTCGGCGCCGCCCTGCCGGTCGACTTCTCCGCCCCTGCGCCCGCGCGGGCCGGGACGATCGGCGCCTGGGGATACCCGCAGGCCGCCCCGTACGACGGTGTGATCATGCACAAGTGCCTGGACCGGGCGACGCGGTACACCACGGCGCCCGCGACCCCGGTGATGTACCGGATCGGCTGCACGATGACGGCGGGCTCGTCCGGCGGCGGCTGGTTCCGGGTGCTGCCGAACGGGAAGACGGCGCTGGTCTCGAACACCTCGATCGGCCCGGCCGGCCGCAACGGCTGGCTCGCCGGGCCGCAGCTCGGCAGCGGCGCCAAGGCGGCCCACGAGATGGTCAGCAAGAAGTTCGCCCGCTGACGCGCGGCACACAGATCCCGCGGCACGTGGAACGGCCGAAGGCGCCGGTCCCCTCCCGGAAGGGAGGAGGCCGGCGCCTTCGGCGCGTGAGGTGCGGGACCGTCAGTGCGCGGCGGGCACGAACGGCGCCAGGAGCGCCGCCAGTTCCTCGTGCACCCTGGCCTTGAGCAGGGTGCCCTCGGGGGTGTGCTCCTCGGACTCCAGCTCGCCCTCGGCGTGGACCCGCGAGACCAGACCGCCCTGCGTGTACGGCACGAGGGCCTCGATCTCGACCTTCGGGCGCGGCAGTTCGGCGTCGATGAGCGCGAGCAGTTCCTCGATGCCCCGGCCCGAGCGGGCCGAGACCGCGATGGAGTGCTTCTCCACCCGCAGCAGGCGCTGGAGGACCAGGGGGTCCGCCGCGTCCGCCTTGTTGATGACGACGATCTCCGGCACGTTCACCGCGCCGACGTCCCGGAAGACCTCGCGCACGGCGGCCAGCTGCTCCTCCGGGGCGGGGTGCGAGCCGTCCACCACGTGCAGGATGAGGTCGGAGTCGCCGACCTCCTCCATGGTGGAGCGGAACGCCTCGACCAGGTGGTGCGGAAGGTGCCGGACGAAGCCGACCGTGTCGGCCAGGGTGTAGACCCGGCCGGTGGGCGTCTCGGCCCGGCGGACGGTCGGGTCGAGCGTGG
Organism: Streptomyces bikiniensis; assembly: GCF_000716625.1. Taxonomy (NCBI): domain Bacteria; kingdom Bacillati; phylum Actinomycetota; class Actinomycetes; order Kitasatosporales; family Streptomycetaceae; genus Streptomyces; species Streptomyces bikiniensis. The sequence goes on from NZ_JNXJ01000049.1 coordinate 7,398, forward strand.
CGAACAGCGCGTTCTCCACGAGGACGCCCGCGCCCGTGAGCCGGTTGAGCAGGGAGGACTTGCCGGCGTTGGTGTATCCCGCGATGGCGACCGACGGCACGTTGTTCCTGCGCCGCTCCTGCCGCTTGATGTCGCGGCCGGTCTTCATCTCGGCGATCTCCCGGCGCATCTTCGCCATCTTCTCGCGGATGCGGCGCCGGTCGGTCTCGATCTTGGTCTCACCGGGGCCGCGGGTGGCCATGCCGCCACCGCCGCCGCCGCCCATCTGCCGGGAGAGCGACTGGCCCCAGCCGCGCAGCCGCGGCAGCATGTACTGCATCTGCGCGAGCGCGACCTGCGCCTTGCCCTCTCGGGACTTGGCGTGCTGGGCGAAGATGTCGAGGATGAGGGCGGTCCGGTCGACCACCTTCACCTTGACGACGTCTTCGAGGGCGATGAGCTGGCCGGGGCTGAGCTCGCCGTCGCAGACGACGGTGTCGGCGCCGGTCTCGACCACGATGTCCCGCAGCTCGCGCGCCTTGCCCGAGCCGATGAAGGTGGCCGGGTCCGGCTTGTCGCGGCGCTGGATCACGCCGTCGAGCACGAGGGCGCCCGCCGTCTCGGCGAGGGCCGCGAGCTCCGCGAGGGAGTTCTCGGCGTCCTGCACGGTCCCCGAGGTCCAGACGCCGACCAGCACGACGCGCTCCAGGCGCAGCTGGCGGTACTCGACCTCGGTGACGTCCTCGAGCTCGGTGGAGAGGCCGGCGACACGGCGCAGGGCCGCGCGCTCGGAGCGGTCGAACTGGTCGCCGTCCCGCTCTCCGTCGATCTCGTGGCTCCAGGCGACGTCCTCTTCCATCAGGGCATCGGCCCGAAGGCTCTCGGTACGGCTCGTCTCCGCGAAGCTCTGGTTGTCCTGGGAAGGGGATGAAGAGGAGGTCATTGGATCCTTACGTCTGAGGAGAAACAGGTGTGTGACGGTGACAACGCGCGCGGGCGCCGGAAGATTCCCGGGCCCCGGCCGCCTCGCCGACCGGACGATGGTGACACGCCCCGCCGGGGTCCGTCATCCGGGTTTCGGGGCGCCTCCCGCGCCGCCCGCCGGGTTGCTGCGCCAGTCCGGGTGGCCGGGCATGGGCGGGGTCTTCTCGCCGTACAGCCAGCCCTGGAAGAAGCCGGTGAGGTCGCGTCCGGCGGTCCGGCCGGCCAGGGCGACGAAGTCGGCGGTGGCGGCGTTCCCGTTGCGGTACCGGGCGACCCAGGCGCGCTCCAGGCGCTGGAAGGCGGCGGTGCCGATCTCCTGGCGGAGCGCGTAGAGGACCAGGGAGCTGCCGTCGTAGACGACGGGCCGGAAGAGGCTGATCTTGTGGTCCGGCGAGGGGGGCTCGGGGGCGGCCGGGGGTCCGCCGGCCGCCCGCCACCCGTCGGAGGCGGCGTAGGCGGCCTTCATGCGCCGCTCCAGGGACCGGCCGGCGGTCTCCTCGGCGTACAGGGCCTCGTACCAGCTCGCGTGCCCCTCGTTGAGCCACAGGTCGGACCAGCTGCGGGGCGAGACGCTGTTGCCGAACCACTGGTGGGCCAGCTCGTGGACCATGATCGAGTCGACGTACCACTCGGGGAGGGTCCGGTCCGCGAAGAGGCGGCGCTCGAAGAGCGAGAGGGTCTGGGTCTCCAGCTCGAAGCCGGTGGTGGCGTCGGCGACGAGCACGCCGTACGTCTCGAAGGGGTACGGGCCGACCTGCCGCTCCATCCACTCCATGTGGGCCGGCGTCCTGCGGAGCCAGGGTTCCAGGAGCTCCCGGTCGGCGGTGGGCACCACGTCCCGCAGGGGCAGTCCGTGGGGTCCCGCGCGGTGGACGACGGCGGAGCGGCCGATGGAGATCTGGGCCAGCTCGGTGGCCATGGGGTGGCGGGTGCGGTAGGTCCAGGTGGTGGTGGAGCCGTGGCGGACGCGACCGGCGGGCAGGCCGTTGGCGACGGCGGTGAGGCCGTCGGGGACGGTGATCCGGAAGGTGAAGTACGCCTTGTCCGCCGGGTGGTCGTTGGACGGGAAGACCCGGTGGGCGGCGTCGGCCTGGTTGGCCATGGCGAGGCCGTCGCCGGTGCGGACCCAGCCGCCGGTGTCGGCGGGGCCGGAGGGGTCGCTGGTGTGGGTGACGGTGATCCGGACCGGTTCGCCCGCTTCGACGGGCGCGGCGGGGGTGATCACCAGGTCCTCGCCGCTGCTGGTGTACGCGGCGGGGCGGCCGTCGACGGTGACGGCGGAGACCTCGCCGTGGGTGAAGTCGAGGTTGATCCGCTCCAGGTCGTCGGTGACGAGCGCGTCGATCCGGGTCACGGCGGAGAGCGGCTTCGTGTTCGCGCCGGGGTACGCGACGTCGAGGGTGTACGCGAGGACGTCGTAGCCCGGGTTGCCGAGGTGCGGGAAGAGCGGGTCGCCGATGCCGAGCGGCGCGGGGGCGGGCAGCCCGGCGGCGACGAGCCCGGCCGAGGAGGCGACCAGGGCGGCGGAGCGGAGCCACCGGGCACGGGGCGGCAGGGGCGCGCGGTCGAACGGCAGGGGGGCGTGGTTGAACGGCACGGGGGATCGGGCGAACGGCATGGGCCAGGGCCTTTCCGGAGGACTGGCCCTACGGCTACCAGGGCTTTCGCCGCGCGCCGGGGCGGCTCGCCCGCCCGCCACCCGAAGGGGGTCACGCCCGGACGGCACCTGCCGGTCCCGGTCGGTCACGGGCTCCTTCCGCCCGGTCACGGTCGCCGTTCCCTCAGCTCCGGCGCGGGCGGGGGCGGGGTGACGCGCGATGGCGGGCGCGGCTCACGTCGTACACCCCCGGCACGTCCCGCATGGCCCGCATGAGGGCGGGGAGCTCGGCCGCGTCGGGGAGGTGGAGGGTGTACGTGTGGCGGACCCGCTGTTCGCTGGGCGGCTCGACGGTCGCGGAGACGACCGCGGCCCCGGCGGTGGCGATGGCCTCGGTGAGGTCGGCGAGGAGTCCGGGCCGGCCGAAGGACTCGGCCACGAGGGTGACCCTGCCCTGGGCGGTGTCGCCCCAGCGGACGGTGACGGGCGCGCGGCCGACCCGGCGCATGGCGTCGGCGGAGGCGCAGCCGGAGCGGTGGACGGTGACCGATCCGCCGCGGACCCGGAAGCCGGTGATCTCGTCGGGGGGTACGGGGGTGCAGCACCCGGCGGGCCGGACGGCGGCGGGCTGCTCGCCGTCCAGGTCGGCGTGGAGCTCGGCGTGGAGCCCGGTGCCGGAGCGGGGGTCGGCGGCCGGGCGGGGCTCGGGCCTGGGCTCCGGGTGGAAGCGGGAGCGGGCGCCGGGCCGGGGATCGGTCGGGGCATGGGGCCCGGCGCCGGCGGCTCGGGCATCGGGCCGGGGGCCGGTGGAGCGGGGATCGGTGGCTCGGGCATCGGGCCGGAGATCGGCGGGGCGGAAGGCGGTGGGGCGGGGACCGGGTCCGGGGGTGGTGGTTTCGGTGCTCTCCGGGTGGTCCCGCAGCCACCCCGCGATGGCGATCCGGGCGGCGGGGGTACGGGCGTGGTCCAGCCACTCCGGGGACGGGCCGGACACGGGGTCCTGCGCGAGCAGCAGCTGCACGGTGTCGCCGTCGCCCAGGACGGTGCTCAGGGGTGCGAGGCGCCCGTTGACGCGGGCGCCGAGACAGGCGTGGGCGGCCTCGCCGTGCTGGGCGTAGGCGGCGTCGATGCAGCTGGCGCCGGCGGGCAGGCTGATCGTGCCGGGCGCGCTGCCGTCGGCGCGGAAGACGGTGATCTCGTCGTCCTCGGCGAGGTCGGCGCGCAGGGAGGTCCAGAAGGTGTCCGGGTCGGGGGCGGACTGCTGCCAGTCGAGGAGGCGGGAGAGCCAGCCGGGGCGGGTGGGGTCGACGCGCTCGCCGTCCTCGGTCGCCGGGGACGCGAGGGGCGCCGCCGGGGACGCGGGGGACGCCGCCGGGGACGCGGGGGACGCCGAGGGCGCGGGAGACACGGGGGACGCCGGAAGCGCCGCGCCCTCCGGCTGCTCGGCGGCCTCCTGGCCCACGTGCGGGTTGCCGAGGGCGACGACCCCCGCCTCCGCGACCTTGTGCATCCGGTGCGTCCGGATGAGGACCTCGGCCATGGCCCCGTCGGGGGCGGCCACGGCGGTGTGCAGGGACTGGTACAGGTTGAACTTGGGCGCTGCGATGAAGTCCTTGAACTCGGAGATCACCGGGGTGAAGCAGGTGTGCAGCTCACCGAGGACCGCGTAGCAGTCGGCGTCCTCGGCGACGAGCACGAGGAGACGGCCGAAGTCGCAGCCGCGCAGCTCGCCGCGCTTGAGGCGGACGCGGTGGACGGAGACGAAGTGCCGCGGCCTGACGAGGACTTCGGCGCCGATGCCGGCCTCGCGCAGGACGGCGTCGACCTGTTCCGCGACGGCGCCGAGCGCGTCGGGGGCGTGCGGGTTGCCGGCGATGAGCGCGCGCGTGGCCTCGTACTCCTCGGGGTGGAGGATGGCGAAGACCAGGTCCTCCAGCTCGGTCTTGAGGGCCTGGACGCCGAGCCGTTCCGCGAGCGGGATGAGGACGTCCCGGGTGACCTTGGCGATCCGGGCCTGTTTCTCGGGGCGCATCACGCCGAGGGTGCGCATGTTGTGGAGGCGGTCGGCGAGTTTGATCGACATGACCCGGACGTCGTTGCCGGTGGCGACGAGCATCTTGCGGAAGGTCTCGGGTTCGGCGGCGGCGCCGTAGTCGATCTTCTCGACCTTGGTGACGCCGTCGACGAGGTAGGCGACCTCGGGGCCGAACTCCCGGCGCACCTGATCGAGCGTCACATCGGTGTCCTCGACGGTGTCGTGGAGGAGGGAGGCGGTCAGGGTGGTGGTCTCGGCGCCGAGCTCGGCCAGGATGAGGGTGACCGCGAGCGGGTGGGTGATGTACGGCTCGCCGCTCTTGCGGAACTGGCCCCGGTGCGAGGACTCGGCCAGGACGTACGCCCGGCGCAGCACCGTCAGGTCGGCCTCGGGATGGTGGGCCCGGTGCGCCTCGGCCACGTGGCCGATGGCGTCGGGCAGCCGGTCGCGGGGGGCCGGTCCGGCGGTGGCGCCGAGCAGGGCGGCGCGGCCGAGCCGGCGCAGGTCGATGCGGGCGCGTCCGCGTCTGCGGACGGTCGTGTCGGTGGCGGCGTCCTCCGCCTCGCTCACAGGGTTGGTGGCCTCTGCGCTCATGGGGCACCTCCGGCGACAGACCGGCGGTGGGCGGGCCAGGCGTGCCCGGGGGCCGGTGCTTGATGCTACCGACCCCACCACGCGGCGCAGTCACGCTCTCGCTCAGCGTGAAACGGATCACCCATTCGAGCGATAATTCAGTCGTTGACCGTTTCGATTCCGGCGGCTGCGGCGTTCCCGGGGCCCGTGGCCAGCCAGGCGGGGTCGACGGTGCCCTCGGCAACGATGACGGCCGGGCCGGTCATGTCGATCCGCCCGTCGGGGTGCTCGGTGATGACCAGGGTCCCGCCGAGGACGTCGACGATGTACGTGACGGGGGTGCCGCTCTCGGCGGGATCGGCGCCGTCGCGGCGGGCGGCGGCGACGGCGACGGCGCACGCGCCCGTGCCGCAGGAGCGGGTCTCGGCGGCGCCGCGCTCGTGGACCCGCATGGCGACGTGGCGGGGGCCCCGGTCGACGACGAACTCGATGTTCACCCCGTCCGGGTAGACCGAGGCGGGGGCGTAGGCGGGCTCGGTGGACAGGGTCCCCGCGTGGTCGAGGTCCTCGACGAAGGCGACCGCGTGGGGGTTGCCCATGTTGACGTTGCGGGAGGGCCAGCTGCGGCCGTCGACGGTGATCGTGGCGGCGGCCTCGGGGAGGACCGCGCGGCCCATGGCCACGGTGACGGAGCCGTCCTTGTCGAGGTGCACGTGCTTGACCCCGCCGCGGGTGGCGACGGGCACCTCGCCGGCGGTGACGTGTCCGGCGTGCTCCAGGTAGCGGGCGAAGACCCGGACCCCGTTCCCGCACATCTCGGCGACCGAGCCGTCGGCGTTGCGGTAGTCCATGAACCACTCGGCCTCGTCGGCCAGGTGCCGGGCCTCGGGATGGGCGGCGCTGCGCACGACGTGCAGCAGCCCGTCGCCCCCGATGCCGGCGCGCCGGTCGCAGAGCCGGGCGACGGCGGCGGGGGGCAGGTCGAGGGCGTTCTCCGCGTCGGGGACGATCACGAAGTCGTTCTCGGTGCCGTGGCCCTTGAGGAAACGGAGCGGGGAGGTCTGCGTGCTGGTCACGCGATCAACTGTACGGCGCGGGGTCGAGGTGCGGGCCGGTGGTCCACGGGCCTGCGGCGCGAGGGTCAGCGCAGGCGGGCCACGCGCCAGACCGCGAGGACCGCCAGGGCCCCGATGGTCGCCACGTACAGGGTGAGGACGCGCCAGTCGGGGCGCTCGCCGGATCCGCGCGCCGGGAGTCCGGGCCAGGTGTGGCCGACCTTGCGGGCGGCCATCACGCCCCAGCCCGCCGCGCAGGAGCTGATGAGCAGGCCGAGCATGGCGACGACGGCACCGCCATCCCCGGAGCCGAAGGCGAGCGGGAAGGCGAACATGAGCGAGCCGACGGCGGCGAGGCCCACGATCGGGGCCAGCTGCCAGATCCGCAGCCGCCGCTGGGGGCGCAGCTCGACCTCGACCTCGTCGGCGTCCACCACGACGGCGGTGCCGACCGCGTCGTCGGGTCCGTCCGGGGTCAGCCCCGGAGTCCCGACCGGGGCGTCGTCCGCCGGACGGTGCGGGGTCCCACCCGGCGGGTCGCCCGGCAGGTCGCCCGAAGGATCCGCCGCCGGGTCGCCGAGGACCGCGTCGTGCTGTTCTCTGTCGCGAGGGCCGGCCTCCATCGCCACGCGCCCTCCCCACTCGGACTCCACTTGGTCGATCGATGCTCGATGATGGCACGCTCCCGACCGCCGGAATGACGGGCAGGGCGTCCCGATGCCATCACGTGATCAGGCTGTAACCGCTCGTTCGACCAACGACAGCGCCTCTCGCGGGAGTTCCCTCCGGTGCTCGGCGGCCCCGCTGAGCCAGTGCACGCGCGGGTCGCGGCGGAACCAGGAGTCCTGGCGGCGGGCGAAGCGCTTGGTGGCGCGCACGGTCTCGGCGCGCGCCTCGTCCTCGGTGCACTCCCCCGCGAGCGCCGCGAGGACCTGCTGGTAGCCGAGGGCACGGGCGGCGGTGCGGCCCTCGCGCAGGCCCCGCGCCTCCAGGGCGCGCACCTCGTCGACGAGGCCGGCCTCCCACATCCGGTCCACGCGCGCGGTGATGCGTTCGTCGAGTTCGGGACGGGCCACGTCGACGCCGATCTGGACGGTGTCGTAGACGGAGTCGGGGCCGGGGAGGTTGGCGGTGAAGGGCTTGCCGGTGATCTCGATCACTTCGAGGGCCCGGACGATGCGGCGCCCGTTGCCGGGCAGGATCGCGCGGGCCGCCTCGGGGTCGGCCGCGGCGAGCCGGGCGTGCAGGACGCCGGAGCCGCGCTCGTCGAGCTCGGCCTCCAGACGGGCCCGGACGGCCGGGTCGGTGCCGGGGAACTCCAGGGCGTCGACGGCCCCCCGTACGTAGAGGCCGGAGCCGCCGACGAGGACCGGGGTGCGGCCGGCGGCGAGCAGCCGGTCGATCTCGGCGCGGGCGAGGCGCTGGTACTCGGCGACGCTGGCGGCCTCGGTGACGTCCCAGACGTCGAGGAGGCGGTGCGGGACGCCGCCGCGCTCCTCGGGGGTCAGTTTGGCGGTCCCGATGTCCATCCCCCGGTACAGCTGCATCGAGTCGGCGTTGACGACCTCGCCGCCGAGCTGCTGGGCCAGGAAGACACCCAGATCGGACTTTCCGGCCGCCGTGGGGCCGACGACGGCGATGACCCGCGGGGCGGGAGCTGCGCTTCTCACCGCCCCAGTCTCGCAAACCTCCGGACCCGTACCCGAACGAGTCGCGTGACGGGTCCCGCCCGGCCTCGTTGCCCCGTACGCGGCACCCGGTCGCGGGTCGTCGCGGGGGCCCTCCCCTCCGAGTACGCTGTGGAGTGGATATGGGCGTTTTGGCAAGTTTTTGCCATAGGTGCTCGCCCCGGGTGGCGCGAGAAGGCGGACGTGGTCGCGCGTTCTCCGGCGAAGAACGGGCACGTGGTCCGTACGGAGGGCGTCGAGGCGGCCGAAGGCGCGTAGGCAGGCCCCCGGGCGCCGGGGGCAGAACACGAGGACGGGCCCGCGAGGGTCCGCGGAGGGAAGGTGCCCCCATGGGTCTCATGGATTCGCTGAAGGCCAAGCTCGGCCCGGCCAAGGAGAAGGTCGCCGACCTGGCGCAGCAGCACGGGGAGAAGATCGACCAGGGCCTGGACAAGGCCGCGAGGGTGGTCGACGAGAAGACCAAGGGCAAGTACAGCGACAAGATCCATTCCGGTACGGACAAGGCGAAGGGGGCGATCGACCGGATGGGCCACAAGGACGGTGGCGCTCCGGGGGCCGATGGCACGCCCGGCACCGGTGGAACTCCCGGGACCGGCGGCACGCCCGGCACCGGTGGTGCCCCCGGGACCGGTACCGGAGCCGGGGGCGGCGGTGTGACGCCGCCGCCGGCCGCCTGACGGCCGCCTGACGGTCGCCCGGTACGGCAGGACGGCGGACGGCCGCGGAGCGAGGTGCTCCGCGGCCGTCCGCCGTGTCGCGTGTCGTGCCGGGAGCGGTCCCGGGGCGGATCAGGACCAGGCCGCGACGACGTACTCCACCCCGTAGGGGTCGTCCTCGTGGAGCAGCCGGCCGTCGAGCCCGGCGCCCTGGGCGGCGCCCGCGAGGACCTGCCAGGGGGCGCGGCCGGAGACCTTCAGTTCGCGCGCGAGTCCCGTGTCGAGGGCGAGCAGCGCGGGTGCGTCGGCCCCGCCGAGCGCGCGGACGGCCTCCGCGTCGAAACCGGCGGCCCGCTCGTCGAGGTAGCCGGGGGCCTTCACCGTCCGGCAGGCGCTGCCGTCGCCCATCACGAGCAGGGCGACGCGTTCGGCGGAGGCGGCGAGCTCGCGGCCGGTCGTGGCGCAGGCCTCGGCCGGGGTCTCCTCCCCCACGCCCAGTCCCTCGACGGGTGCGCCGGACCAGCGGGCCCGGACGAGGAGCCAGGCCCCGACGGTGAGGGGGGCGGGGAGGGCTCGGTCGCCGGCCGGGCCGTCCCCGAGGCGTACGGAGAGGTCGACGCCGAATCCGGCGAAGGAACCCGTGGTGCCGGCCGGGAAGACGCCGTCGGCGCCGGCGGCTGCGGGCCCGACGACGTACAGCCGGTCCGGGCGGGCGGCGGCGAGCAGCCCGACGGCGTCCGCGCAGGCGGCCCGGACGGCGTCCAGCTCGGGGGCGGCGCCGGTCGCGACCTCGGGCACGAGGAGCGGCGGACAGGGACAGACGGCTGCGGCGACAAGCATGATCCGCACCTTACTGCGCCGGGGCGGTGCCGTCCGGGGACGGCCGGGGAGACGGGGTCGCCCCGGAAGCGCTTCCCCTCGGGAGTGCTTTCCCCGGGAGGTGCTCTCCCCCCGGAGGTGCTTCCCTTCGGCCGACCGGGGCGAGCCCCGGGGCCGGGCCCGGAAGCCCGGTCCCACGAGCCCTGCCCGGGGCGGCAGGCCCCTCGGGCCGAACACGCTCCTCAGGCCGAGCGGGCCGAGGGGGCCGAGCAGGCCGCTCAGGTCGGGACTCCCCTGCCAGTGGGCCCGGGACAGCGGGGTCCCGGTTTCGTGGGTCCCGGCCAGCGGGACCGGTTCAGCGGGCCCCGGTCAGCGGGCCCCGGCCCCGGTCCCGGTTCAGTGGGCCCCGCAAGCCGGGGCGTCGGCCGCCGGGAGGGGGGCCGGGGCGCCGATCCCGGGAAGGCCCAGGAGGACGCCGTTCGGCTTCTCGGCGGTGCGCTTCTCCCAGGCGTCGCCCGCGCGGGTGCGGCGCACCGACGCGACCGGGCCCTCGGCGAGGAGGTGGTGCGGGGCGGCGTAGGTGATCTCGACGGTCACGACGTCGCCGGGGCGCACCTCCTCGTCCGGCTTGGTGAAGTGGACGAGCCGGTTGTCGGGGGCGCGGCCCGAGAGGCGGTCGGTGGCGCCGTCCTTGCGGCCCTCGCCCTCGGCGACCATGACCTCCAGGGTGCGGCCGACCTGCTTCTTGTTCTCCTCCCAGGAGATCTCCTCCTGGAGCGCGACGAGCCGCATGTAGCGGTCCTGCACGACCTCCTTGGGGATCTGCCCCTCCATCTCGGCCGCCGGGGTCCCGGGGCGCTTGGAGTACTGGAAGGTGAAGGCGTTCGCGAAGCGGGCCTCGCGGACGGTGTGCATCGTCTGCTGGAAGTCCTCCTCGGTCTCGCCGGGGAAGCCCACGATGATGTCGGTGGAGATGGCCGCGTGCGGGATGGCCGCGCGGACCTTCTCGATGATGCCGAGGAAGCGCTCCTGCCGGTACGAGCGGCGCATCGCCCGGAGGATCGTGTCCGAGCCGGACTGGAGCGGCATGTGCAGCTGCGGCATGACGTTCGGGGTCTCGGCCATCGCCGCGATCACGTCGTCGGTGAAGTCGCGGGGGTGCGGGGAGGTGAAGCGGACCCGCTCCAGGCCCTCGATCTGCCCGCAGGCGCGCAGCAGCTTGGAGAACGCCTCGCGGTCGCCGAGGTCGGAGCCGTACGCGTTGACGTTCTGGCCGAGCAGGGTGATCTCGGAGACGCCCTCGGCGACCAGCGCCTCGATCTCGGCGAGGATGTCGCCGGGCCGGCGGTCCTCCTCCTTGCCGCGCAGGGCCGGGACGATGCAGAAGGTGCAGGTGTTGTTGCAGCCGACGGAGATCGAGACCCAGGCGGCGTACGCGGACTCGCGGCGGGTCGGCAGCGTGGAGGGGAAGGCCTCCAGGGACTCGGCGATCTCGATCTGCGCCTCCTCCTGGACGCGGGCGCGCTCCAGGAGGACCGGCAGCTTGCCGATGTTGTGCGTGCCGAAGACCACGTCGACCCACGGGGCCTTCTTGACGATGGTGTCGCGGTCCTTCTGGGCGAGACAGCCGCCGACGGCGATCTGCATGCCCGGGCGGGTGGTCTTCATCGGGGCGAGCCGGCCGAGGTTGCCGTACAGCTTGTTGTCGGCGTTCTCGCGGACCGCGCACGTGTTGAAGACGACGACGTCGGCGTCGCCGTCGGCGCCCTTGGGGGCCCGTACGTAACCCGCCTCCTCCAGCAGACCGGAGAGCCGCTCGGAGTCGTGGACGTTCATCTGGCACCCGTAGGTGCGGATCTCGTAGGTCTTGGTGCCGTCAACGCTCACTGCGGTGCTCCGGTCGCTGCTGCTCGTCATGCGTCAAGGGTAGGCGGTCCGGGGCGGCCGCCGTCCCGGCGGCCGGATCGTCCGCGTCCCCACCGGGCGGTCGGGCGGCGAGGCGGCGGACCAGGGAGACGAGGGCCTCGCGCTGGGCGTCGGGGCCGGCCCCGACGAGGGCGGGCACGCGCATGCGGGTCAGCTGCGGCAGCACGGACCAGGAGGCGGTCAGGGCGATGACCGCGTGCACCAGCTGCCCGGCGGCGGCCTCGTCGGTGAGGACGCCGTCCCGCTGGGCGCGGGCGACGGCGGCGGTCTTCTCGTCGTAGTGGCCCGCGCGCTCGTCCTCGGCCGCCACCCGGTCCCCGCCCCGGAGGCCCTCCCGGGCCGGCAGGCGCACGAAGTGCGGATGGGCGCGGTGGTGGTCGAAGACCCGGCCCGCGTACGCGCCCAGGTCGGCGGCGTGCTCGGCGGTCAGCGGCACGGCGGCCGCGATCCTGCCCGGCTCGGACTCCGGTACCGCCGCGAAGCGAGGGATCCGCCGCCATGACCAGCGCCTCCGGACACCCCGGGACCGCCGAGACCCGCAAGGCCGCCGAGAGCACCGGGGCGTCCGGGATCTTCCGCACGGTCGACGCCTTCTTCGAGCGCTTCGGCGCCGAGGATCTGCCCGGCCTGCTCGGACTGTTCGCGGACACCGTCGACTTCGACGTCCCCGGCTCCCCCGACGTCCCCTGGACCGGCGCCCGCTCCGGCCGTGACGAGATCGCCGAGTTCTTCACCGTCCCGGGGACGGTTCAGGGGGCGGGGGTGGTCCCGTAAGGGTCCTGCGGGAGCGGCTCGTACGGCCGTACGTCCACGTACGAGGCGGGCGGGTACCACGTGGGCTCCGGCGTCGGGGCGAAGGGGCCGACCCGGGTGGCGGGGGCGGTGGCCGCGTCGTACTCGTCCTCCATGGTCTCCCCCCGGTCGCGTTCCGTCGTTCCGTCGTTCCGTCGGCATCGTAAGGAGGCCGCGACCGGCCCCGACACGTGTGCGGCGCACACCGAACGGCACCCCCTCTTGCCGGGCCCCGGCAGCCTTCCCGCACCCCGCCTCCCCGCACCCCGCGGTTTTCCGCAGGGCGGCCGGACGGGAAGCCCCGTACCGGCGCGGAGGCCGGATTCCTAGCGTGGAGGAGTACCGGGGCGACGGGCCCCGGAGCCCCGACCCCCGCCCTGGAGTCCCGCCGTGCCGATCGCCGCCTTCGCCGCCTTCACTTCCTTCGCCCACTCCACCCCCCTGGCCCTGACCGGGGAGCCCGCGGGCGGTGTCGCCGGCTGGGCCGCCGGACTCGTCGACGCGATGGGCGGCCCGGGCGCCGGCCTCGCCATCGCCCTGGAGAACCTCTTCCCGCCGCTGCCCAGCGAGATCATCCTGCCCCTGACCGGTTTCGCCGCCGGTCAGGGTGTACTGAGCCTGGCGTCGGCGCTGTTCTGGACGACGCTCGGCTCGGTCGCCGGGGCGGTGGCGCTCTACTGGATCGGGGCGCTCTTCGGCCGGGAGCGGATGCACGCGCTCTGGGCCCGGCTGCCCCTGGTGAAGGCCTCGGACCTGGTCCGCACCGAGGAGTGGTTCGCCCGGCACGGCACCAAGGCGGTCTTCTTCGGCAGGATGGTGCCGATCTTCCGCAGCCTGATCTCGGTGCCCGCGGGCGTCGAACGGATGCCGACGGCCCGTTTCGTCGCGCTCACCGCGCTCGGCAGCCTGGTCTGGAACGGCGTCCTCGTCATGGCCGGTTACTGGCTGGGCGAGCGGTGGGACCTCGTGGAGGGGTACGTCGGCGTCCTGTCGAAGGGCGTCCTGGCCCTCGTCCTGGTCGCCGTCGCGGCCTGCCTGGCGGTCCGGTTGCGCGGTCGCGCCGGGGCCCGGCACCGGCGCGCCTCGTGAAACCGGGCCCCTGTACGCCCCCGCTCCCCGCGCCGTCCCGGCGATCTTGTCCGGGCGGTACGGGTCCACTAGCCTCGGGCAGCACGCAAGGGGGTTCGGTGCAGGGGGACTTGGCAGGCGTCGCGTCCGGACGGCCGTCGGCGGACGCCGGTGGGGGCGGGACCGCCGTCCGTACGCCCTTCCCCTCCCGCGCCCTCGGAACCCTCCTCGGCTGCGCGACCGCCCTGGCCGGTGCCCTCCACTTCCTCGTCACCGGCGCGGTCCTCGGCCCGCTCCTGCTCCGGCCGCGCACCCGGCCCGGCGCCCTGAAGGTCCTGGCGGCCGGTGCCCGACGGTTGACCGCCCTCGAACGGACCCGCCGCTCCGTCTTCTTCGGCGACCGCTTCCCGGAGCATGACGCGGCCTCCGACCGGAAGGTCCTGCGCCATCTGGCGGTCCGCGTCGGCACGGGGCTGCTCTGCGGGGTGGTCGTCGGCCTGCTCGGCTTCGGCGCGGTCCTGGCGGGGGTCCTGGCCGCCGGAGCGGTCCGGGGCACCCTGGGCTGGGACGAACTGCTCGTCCAGGCCCTGCTCGGCGGGGTCCTGCTCTTCCTCGACGTCCAGGGCCTGCACTCGCTGGCCGCGCTCGACGCCCGTACCGCCCGTGCGTTCTTCGGCCCCTCCGAGGGGGAACTGCTCCGGCGGCGGATCGACGAGCTCGCCGCCAGCCGGGCCGCGGTCGTCGAGGCCGTGGACGCCGAGCGGCGGCGCATCGAGCGCGACCTGCACGACGGGATCCAGCAGCGGCTGGTGGCGCTCGCCGTGCTGATCGGCCGGGCCCGCCGGGGCCGCGACCCCGAGCGGGCCGACGCACTGCTGCGCCAGGCCCACGAGGAGTCCCAGGGGGTCCTGGCCGAACTGCGCGAGGTGGCCTGGCGGGTGTATCCGTCGGCGCTGGACGGCCTCGGGCTCGAAGAGGCGCTCGGCGGGGTCGCCGAGCGTTGCCCCCTCCCGCTGCGGATCCGGTTCGAGGTCGGCGCCCCACTGCCCCGGCCGGTGGAGACCGCCGCCTACTTCGTGGTCTCGGAGGCCGTGACGAACGCCGCCAAGCACTCCTCGGCGTCCGCGGTCTCGGTCTCGGTCTCGGTGACGGTGGCGCTCGACGGGCCCCGGCTCACCGTACGGATCGAGGACGACGGCACGGGCGGCGCGGACCCGGCCGGCGGCGGGCTCACCGGGCTCCGCAGCCGGGTCACCGCGCTCGACGGCGTCCTGCACGTCCACAGCCCCCTCGGGGGACCCACCACCGTCACCGCGGAGCTGCCGTGCGCCTGATCCTGGCCGAGGACTCGACCCTGCTGCGCGAGGGTCTCGTCCGCCTGCTCGTCGAGGAGGGCCACGAGGTCCTCGCCGCGTTCGGGGACGCGACGACGCTGGTCGAGGAGGTCGGGGAGCGCCGGCCCGACGTCGTCGTCGTGGACGTCCGGATGCCCCCGACGCACACCGACGAGGGGCTGCGGGCGGCCGTCGAGATCCGGGAGCGGTGGCCCGGGACCGGTGTGCTCGTCCTCTCGCAGTACGTCGAGCGCGCCTACACGGCCGAACTCCTCGCGACGGGCGCCGAGCGGGTCGGCTACCTCCTGAAGGACCGGGTGGCGCAGGTCGAGGAGTTCCTCGACGCGCTCGACCGGATCCACGCCGGCGGGGCGGCGATCGATCCGGAGGTCGTCCGGCGGCTGGTCGTACGGACCACGCGCGTCGATCCGCTGGCGCGGCTCACGCCCCGGGAGCGGGCGGTCCTGGAGGCGCTCGCGCAGGGCCACACGAACACGGCCATCGGGCAGAAGCTGCACCTCTCGCTGAGTTCGGTGGAGAAGCACCTCAACTCCGTCTTCGACAAGCTGGAGCTCGACCGCACGAACGGCTACAGCCGGCGGATCCTGGCGGTGCTCCGCTACCTGGAGTCGTAGACCGGGGGCGCGGGGGGCCGCCTCGGCGCGGCGTTCGACCGGTCGACGGCGGCGGCCAGTCGTGCGCGCCGGCGGATGCCCAGCTTGCGGTAGAACCGGGTGAGGTGCAGCTCCACGGCCCGGGTCGACACCGCGAAGGCCCCGGCGATCTGCTTGTTGGTCAGGCCGTCGAGCACCATCGCGGCGACGCGCCGCTCGTGGGCGGTCAGCTCCTCGCCCACGACGGATCCCTCGGGTACGGCAGGCGGGACAGCGGGCAGGACGGCTGAAGGGGAAGCCGACGGGACGGCTGAGGGGGCAACCGACGGGACGGCTGAGGGGGCAGCCGACGGGGCCGGCTCCGGGCCCGTGAACACCGCGTGCCCCATGACCACGTTCCATTCCCGGACCCTCGGTTCCCCGATGACCCGTGCCCGCGCGTACGGGTCGGCGCGGAGCACCCGTGAGAGCGTCCGGCGATCCCGGACCTCGCAGACCAGGAGCTCCCCGGCACCTCCCCTCCAGGGTCCGCCCCCGATCAGGAGGCCGCGTGCGGCCATCCTCTTCCAGTAGGCCCGGTGGGCCTCCCCGAGGTCCGGCCGGTCCGCCTCCTCGCCACGGAAGACGAGCTCGACCACGAAAGCCACGTACGCCCCTCCCTTTCACACGTCGCACGCGGAGGAGGGCCGCGCGGCCGGCGCGGGCGCCTTCTCCTCCGCAGCCGGGCGCGGTCCGCGCCGGAGCAGGACGGTGGCCGCGAGGACCGCCGCCGCGCCCAGCCACACGGTCGGGCCGAGCGGTTCGCGCAGCACCACGGCACCGAGAAGCACGGCCACGGCGGTCATCAGGTAGGTGACGGTGGAGGCGACCGCGGCCCCGTCCTTGATGACCAGCTCGAAGTTGAGCAGCGCGGCGAACCCGGTGCAGACCACGCCGAGGACGAGGACCGAGACCACCGAGTCGGCGCGCCAGGTGACGTCCCGGAGTCCCAGGAAGGGGAGGGCGACCAGGAGCAGCACGGTGGCGGCGGCGAGCTGGCCGCCCGCGAGCACCAGGGGCGGAACGCCCCTGCCCGTCAGGAACCTGCCCATGTACGCGAAGCCGGCCCCGAAGCTGATCGAGCCGAGGACGAAGCAGAGGACGCTCCCACCGCTCCCGGCCGAGGCCGAGTTCCACGGGGAGGCGATGAGCGCGGTGCCGCCGAGGCCGAGCAGCACCCCACCCGCCCTCGCGCCGGAGACCCGCTTCTCCTGTCCGAGCAGCAGCGCGGTCGCCAGGGTCCAGACCGGGGCGCTGCCGTTGACGACGGCGGCGACGCTGCTGGAGCCGTCGATCTCCCCCTGGGCGTACAGGGTCCAGGGGATCGCGTTGCCGAGGAGGGCGGCCACGGTCAGATGGCCCCAGACGGCCTTCTCCTTCGGCAGCCGGAGCCCTTTCACGTATCCGATGGCGAGGAGGACGGCGGCGCCGAGCGCGAGCCGGACCAGGACCGTCTGCGCGGGCGGGAAGCCGTACCCGGCGATCTTGATCCACAGGAAGACGGAGCCCCAGACGAGGCTCAGCGCGGCCAGCCGCGCGCAGGTGGCTTTGGACATGGGTGTTTCCCGCTCTCCGGAAGGGCTCGGCAGGGGGTGGGGAAGGGGGAAGGAAAGGGTGGGGGAAGGGGGTGCGCGGAACGGTCCGCGGTACGCCGACGAGCCTCGCACCGGCGGGCGGGCGGATCCAGCAACGGCTGCTGGACGGTACCTTCCACGAACCGTGGAGGATCGGTCGCGCACCGCCCCGGGGCGACGGCGGCCGGTCAGGCGGTGACGGCCGTCAGGCGGTACGGCCGGTCAGGCGGTGACGGCCGCCCTGGCGACCGTGCGCAGCGCGTCCAGGACGGCGGCGATCTCCGGGGAGGTCTGGCTGCCCTCCCGTACGGCCGCGAAGACCGTACGGGAGGGGGCCCGCTCGCTGAACGCGCGGACCGTCACCTCGGGCCGCGGGGCCGGTTCGGCCAGGCGTGGGACGAGCGCGACCCCGAGGCCGAGCCGTACCGCCGCGAGGGTGGCGTCCCAGTCGCCGATGGCGTGGGAGGCCTGCGGGGTGAAACCGGCCTCCGTGCACGCGGCCACGCCGATGTCGTGGCACATGCCGGTGGTGGCGAAGATCCAGGTCTCCTCGGCGAGGTCGGCGAGGAGCCGCCCGTCGCTGAAGCGGTCGATGTTGGCGGCGACCCGGGCGGTGTGCACGGGGTGCCGGTACGGGAGGATCGCGACCGTGGTCCCGAGGCCCACGGTCCTGGTGATGCCGGCGAGCCAGGCGAGGGTGGCGAAGGGGTCGTAGAACGGGGCGGGGAAGAGGTGCTGCACGTCCGGGGTGAGCGCCACGTGGTCGGAGACCATCGCGTAGTCGTACCCCATGGCCTCCACCCGCAGCGCCCGGTCGGCGAGGGCGTCGGGGGTGGCCTCGGGCCCGTAGTCGGGCAGGTCGACGCCGAACTTCACGGGGCGGTCCTTTCCCGGGAGCCGACCGCGACCGCGCGGGCGCCCCGATGGACGTACGGGACGGTCCTCGTACGAGAAGGCCCTCGGGACGCTACCGACCGGCCGCCCCTCCCGGGGCCCGCGGGACGGAAGAGGGTTCGGGATCCCGAAGCCCCGCGTTTCCCGGGCCGGGGCAGGGCGGGCCGGAGCAGGGTGGGTAAGTACGCCGCCTCACCGCTGCGGCGGGGTGAGGCGGGGCGGGGCGCTCCGAGGGGGACGGGCGGAAGGGTGCGTTCGGAGGGGACGCCAGGGGCGGACAGGGGACTGTCCTCAAGATCACCGAACGCCTTCCGACGCTAACCGCCGGGGCACCACCGCCCCGGCAGGACACACGGCGCGGCCCGCGCCGCCGGGACCGCTCACCGCTTCGGCGGAGCGCACTCCGGGCCCGTACACCGCGAGCGGCGCGGCCGTCCCTGGCCAGGAGCCGCGGTGGGCTGGCAGGATCGGCCCCATGTTCGCCTCCCTCTCCCGCGCCGCCCGCCGCCGTGCCCTGGCGGTCGCGGCCGCGCTGCTCGCGCTGTGCGGGGTGCTGGTGTGGTGGCTGGTCCCCTTCGGTCCTCCCTCGCCCAGCGGCTCGATCACCTTCAGCACGGGTGTCCCCAGCGGCGTGTACCAGCGGTACGGGAACCTCCTCAAGCACGCCCTCGCCCAGGACCTGCCCGAGGTGTCGATAAGGCTGGAGGACAGCGAGGGGTCCCAGCAGAACCTGGCCCGGGTGGCTTCGGGCGCGGCGGACTTCACGATCGCCACGGCCGACGCGGTGGCCCAGTACCAGCGCGAGCGCGGGCCCGGTTTCGAGCGGCTGCGCGGTTGCGCCCGGTTGTACGACGACTACGTGCAGCTCGTGGTCCGCAAGGGGGCGCCGCTGCAGAAGGTGGAGGACCTGAAGGGCCTGCGGGTCGGCGTGGGCCAGGACGGGTCGGGCGTGCGGCTGATCGCGGACCGGGTCCTCGCGGCGGCCGGCCTGGCCCCCGTACGGGACGTCCGGGCGGTCCCGGCGGGCATCGACACCATGCCGGAGCTCCTGGAGCGCGGCGAGCTGGACGCCTTCTTCTGGTCGGGCGGCCTGCCCACCCACGCGGTGCAGTCGCTGTCCGAGCGCACCCCGGTCCGGCTGATCCCGCTGGACGCGAAGCTGGTCGACCAGCTGCACGACGTCGGCGAGTCGACCCGCCACTACCGTTCGGCGGTGATACCGGCCGACGCGTACGCGAAGGCGCAGGACGGGCAGCGGGTCGAGACCCTGGCCGTGGCCAACCTCCTGGTCACCACGGAGGAGGCCGACGCGGACCTGGTGGAGGGCTTCACCCGTACAGTGATCAGGAGCAGGGACGGGATCGGCCGCCAGGTCCACCCGGCCCAGCTGGTGGACCTGCGCACCGCCGTCTACACGGATCCCCTGGAGCTCCACGAGGGCGCCCGCCGCTACTACCGCTCGGTGAAGCCCTGACGGCACCGCTTCGGACCACTGCCGCTACCGCTCGGTGAAGCCCTGCTCCTGCCCCCGCGCGTCCGCGGGCGCGTGCCGGGGGACGGTGACCGTCACCCGCAGGCCGTGCGGTTCGTTCGGCGCGAAGGCCACCCCTCCCCCGCCCGCCGTCAGCAGGACGCGCGCGATGGAGAGGCCGAGGCCCGAGCCCTTGACGTTCTGGTGCCGGCCCGAGCGCCAGAAGCGGTCTCCGACCCGGCCCAGCTCCTCCTCGGTGAGGCCGGGTCCGTGGTCGGCGACGACGACGGCGACGCTCGTCCGGTCCGGGACGACCGTGACCGTGACCTCCTCCCCGGCCGGGGTGAACTTCAGCGCGTTGTCGATCACCGCGTCGAGGGCGCTGGAGAGGGCCACCGGGTCCGCCCAGGCCGTGACCGCCCCGCACTCCCCCGCCAGGACGACCCCCTTGTCCTCGGCGACCGGCCGCCAGGACGCGACCCGCTCGGCGGTGAGCGCGCCGACGTCGGTGAGCCGCAGCTCGGCCGCCGCGTGCTCGGCGAGCGCCAGGTCGAGGAGGTCGTCGAGGACCTGGGCGAGCCGCTTGCCCTCGGTCCGTACGGAGGCGATCTCCTCGTTCCCCTCGGGCAGCTCCAGGGCGAGCAGCTCGATCCGCAGGAGCAGTGCGGCCAGCGGGTTGCGCAGCTGGTGGGAGGCGTCGGCGACGAAGGCCCGCTGCTGTTCGAGGGCCTCCTCCACGTTGTCGGCCATCTCGTTGAAGGAGCGCGCGAGGCGCCGCAGCTCGGGCGGGCCCCCGGTGGCCGCGACCCGGGAGTTCATCCGGCCGGTGGCGATGTCGTGGGTGACGGCGTCGAGGACGCGGACCGGCCGCAGCACCCAGCCGGTGAGCCGGAAGGCCGCGCCGACGGCGAGCAGCATCGCGGCGGCCTCGCCCGCGAAGATCAGCAGCCAGCCGTGCAGGATGCGGGAGCGGAGCTGGCCGGTGGGCGAGTCGGTGACGACGACGGCGATGACGTCGCCGTCCCGGACGACCGGGGAGGCGATGGCGAGCCGCGCGTGGGGCTGCCAGGGCCACACCTGGGGCGGGTCGTGGCTGCGGCGCCCGAGCAGCGCCTCGCTGAAGGCGCGCCTGGCCTCCCCGTCGTACGGGACGACCCACTCCTCGGGGGCGGCGGCCATGGACCGGTTGTCGCGGTGGAAGACCCCGGCGCGGATGCCGTACACGTCGTGGTAGCTGGTGAGTTCGCCGCCGAGCGTGACGAGCCGTTCGTCGGTGCCGGAGCTGCGCGGGTCGACGTACTGGGCGAGGGCGGCGAAGCGCGCGGCGTCGTCGAGCCGGTCGACGATGACCCGCTGCTGTTCGGAGGCGGCGAGGCTGGCGGCGAGCGGGAAGCCCAGGGCGAGCAGCACGCCGGCCATGAGGACGATGAGCAGCGGGAGGAGTCGGGTGCGCACGGAGGGACCGCCGGGCGGTTACGCGGCGGGGGCGACCAGGCGGTAGCCGACGCCCCGCACGGTCTCGATCAGGGCGGGCATCCGCAGCTTGGAGCGCAGGGAGGCGACGTGCACCTCCAGGGTGCGGCCGGTCCCCTCCCAACTGGTGTGCCAGACCTCGCTGATGATCTGCTCGCGGCGGAAGACGACGCCGGGCCGCTGGGCGAGGAGGGCGAGGAGGTCGAACTCCTTGCGGGTCAGCTGGACGCTCTCGCCCTCCACGCTGACCCGGCGGGTGGGCAGCTCGATGGTGACGGAGCCGAGCCGCAGCCGGGTCGCGTCGCTGGTCCCCGGGGCCCCGCCGGTCTCCTCGGGGCCGGGGCTGCGCCGGCTGACGGCGTGGATGCGGGCGAGCAGTTCGCCGGGGTCGTAGGGCTTGACGACGTAGTCGTCGGCGCCGAGGTTCAGGCCGTGGATCCGGGAGCGCACGTCCCCGCGCGCGGTCACCATGATCACCGGGGTGGTGGTGAGCTTCCGGATGCGGCCGCAGACCTGGTACCCGTCCTGGTCGGGCAGGCCGAGGTCGAGCAGGATCACCCCGTACGAGGGGCGCTCGCCGTGCGCGGTGGGCAGGACGGCCTGGAGCGCCTCCTCGCCGTTGCGGGCGTGGGTGACGGCGAAGCCGTGCTTCGCGAGGATCGCGGAGAGGGCGGCGGCGACGTGGTCGTCGTCCTCCACGAGCAGCAGTCGCATGCGTACCTCCTCCGTGATCTTCCGTGTCGTTCGCGCCGTTCGCACGTGGTTCCCGTGGGCCCCGCGCCGGGTGCCGGGTGCCGATGCCGGGTCTCTGTGTACCAGGTGGTACCAGAGCATGAACACCGGACGGCGGCGTCACAGTCAAGTGTCCCTCCGTTACGCGGGCGTTTCCGTGATGCACCTGGTACGGGGGCCGGTGTCGCCTTCACGCAGTGTGTCCGGTTGCGGCCGGATCGTTATCCTCAATTTCCGCTCAGATGTGATGACGCTCGTCACATCCGGTCTCTAGTGTCCTCCCCAACCGAGGAGGACGGAGCAAGAGGCCGATGAGCGGAGAGTCAGTGTCGAAGGATCCGAAGGACGCCCTGTCCAAGGGTCCGCAGGACACCCCGCGCGCCGCGGACGACCTGGTCGTGCTGTCCGGCGTGAACAAGCACTTCGGCGCACTGCATGTCCTCCAGGACATCGATCTGACGATCACCCGCGGCGAGGTCGTGGTCGTCATCGGGCCCTCGGGGTCCGGCAAGTCGACGCTGTGCCGCACGATCAACCGGCTGGAGAGCATCGACTCCGGCACCATCACCATCGACGGCAAGCCGCTGCCGCAGGAGGGCAAGGAGCTCGCCCGGCTGCGGTCCGACGTCGGCATGGTGTTCCAGTCGTTCAACCTGTTCTCGCACAAGACGGTGCTCGAGAACGTGATGCTGGGGCAGATCAAGGTCCGGAAGACGGAGAAGAAGGCCGCCGAGGAGAAGGCGCGCGCGCTGCTCGACCGGGTGGGCGTGGGCACGCAGGCGGACAAGTACCCGGCCCAGCTCTCCGGCGGTCAGCAGCAGCGCGTGGCGATCGCCCGCGCGCTGGCGATGGACCCGAAGGTCATGCTCTTCGACGAGCCGACCTCGGCCCTCGACCCCGAGATGATCAACGAGGTCCTGGAGGTCATGCAGCAGCTGGCCCGGGACGGCATGACGATGGTGGTCGTGACCCACGAGATGGGCTTCGCGACTCACGCCTAGCCAAGGGACTTTCCTCGATGAAGCTTCGCAACACCTCCGCCGCCGTCGCGGCCGTCGCCCTGCTCGCGCTGACCGCGACGGCCTGTGGTGGCGGGTCCGACTCCGGGAGCAACGGCGACAAGATCACCGTCGGCATCAAGTTCGACCAGCCCGGCCTGGGCCTGAAGACCCCGGACGGCAAGTACGTCGGCTTCGACGTCGACGTCGCCCGTTACGTGGCCAAGGAGCTCGGCTACGCCGAGGACAAGATCAACTTCAAGCAGGCGCCGAGCGCCGAGCGCGAGAACCTGATCAAGAACGGCGACGTGAAGTTCATCGTCGCCAGCTACTCGATCAACGACAAGCGCAAGAAGGAGGTCGACTTCGCCGGCCCGTACTTCCTGGCCCACCAAGACCTGCTCGTGCGCGCCGACGACACCTCGATCACCAAGGTCGAGGACCTGAACTCCAAGAAGCTCTGCTCGGTCACCGGCTCGACCTCCGCGCAGAACGTCCGCGACAAGCTCGCCCCCAAGGCCGACCTCCAGCAGCTCGGCGGCTACTCCGAGTGCCTGACCGGCCTGCAGAACAAGCGCGTCGACGCCCTCACCACCGACGACTCCATCCTCGCGGGCTACGCCTCGCAGAAGGAGCACCAGGGCAAGTTCAAGCTCGCCGGCCTGCGCATGAGTGACGAGAACTACGGCATCGGCCTCAAGAAGGGCGACGACGAGCTGCGCGGCAAGATCAACAAGGCGCTGGAGAAGATGGTCTCCGACGGCACCTGGGAGAAGCTCGTCAAGGAGCACTTCGGTCCGTCCGGCTACAAGTACGAGTCCGCGCCGAAGGTCCAGGGCTGATCCACCCTGCCTCTGGAGTGACGGCCGTCCCGCACGGGGACGGTCGTCACTCCGGCACCGGCCGCCGCCACCCCGGCGGCCTCCACACCGACCGACCACCAGGGGAGAGCGCGGGGCATCGTGTTCGACTTTCTTGATTCCGGGCAGTACGACCTGCTCGGCGCCTTCTGGGTGACGGCGCAACTCGCCCTCTACTCGGCGATCGGCTCGCTGATCTGGGGCACGGCCCTGGCCGCCATGCGGGTCAGCCCGGTCCCGCTCATGCGGTCCTTCGGCACCGCGTACGTCAACTTCGTCCGGAACACCCCGCTGACCGTGGTCATCGTGGCCTGTTCCCTGGTCCTCGACCAGACTCTCGGGGTCACACTCGGCGGCTCCGACTTCAAGGAGATCGGCTTCCGCCTCGCGATCCTCGGACTGGTCGCGTACACCGGCACGTTCGTCTGCGAGGCGCTGCGCTCCGGCATCAACACGGTGCCGCCGGGCCAGGCCGAGGCCGCCCGCGCGCTCGGTCTGAGCTTCTTCCAGGTGCTCACCCTGGTGGTGCTCCCGCAGGCCTTCCGCGCCGCGGTGACCCCGCTCGCCAACGTCCTCATCGCCCTCACCAAGAACACCACCGTGGCGGCGGCCATCAGCGCCGCCGAGGCGGCGTTCCTGATGAAGGAGATGATCGAGAACGAGGCCCAGGCGCTCTTCACGGTCTTCGCGATCTTCGCGTTCGGCTTCATCGTCCTCACCCTCCCCACCGGCCTGGCCCTGGGCTGGGCGGCCAAGCGACTGGCGGTGAAGCGATGAGCTCCGTCCTGTACGACAATCCCGGCCCGCGCGCCAAGCGGCGCAACGTCCTCTACACGGTCGGCTTCCTCGCGGTCCTCGCCGTGCTGGCCTGGTGGGTGCTCTCCGCCCTCGCCGACAAGGGCCAGCTGGACGCCGACAAGTGGAGCCCGTTCGTCACCGACGTCCGGGTCTGGACGACGTACCTGCTGCCGGGTCTGGTCGAGACCCTCAAGGCCGCCGCGCTCTCCATCCTGATCGCACTGCCGCTCGGCGCCCTCCTCGGCATCGGCCGGCTCTCCGACCACCGCTGGGTGCGGGTGCCCGTCGGCACGGTCGTGGAGTTCTTCCGCGCCATCCCGGTCCTGCTCCTGATGATGTTCGCGAGCGCCGTGTACGCACAGTTCACGCCCGTGAGCTCCGACTTCCGCCCGCTGTACGCGGTCGTCACCGGCCTTGTGCTCTACAACGCCTCGGTCATCGCCGAGGTCGTCCGGGCGGGCGTGCTCTCGCTGCCCCGGGGCCAGGGCGACGCGGCCGTCGCGCTCGGCATGCGCAAGGGCCAGACCATGCTGTACGTGCTGCTGCCGCAGGCCGTGACCGTCATGCTCCCGGCCCTGGTCAGCCAGCTCGTCGTGATCGTCAAGGACACCGCGCTCGGCGGCGCCCTGCTCGGCTTCCCCGAGTTGCTCAGCCAGAACCGGCAGATCACGGCCAACTACGGCGCCAACACGATCGCCACCTTCACGGTCATCGCGCTGATCTTCATCGCCGTCAACTTCGCCCTGACCACCCTGGCCGGCTGGCTGGAGCGGCGGCTGCGGCAGGGCCGGAAGACGGCCGGCGTCACCGAGAGCGCGGTCACGAAGACCGGCGAGGCCCCGGCGGAGGCCGTCAGCGGCGCGTGACCCTGCGGGGCCTGGAACGACGAGGCCCCAAGGGACCCGGAACGAAGCAAGAGCGGGCGGGGCGGTACCGACACCAGGTCGGCCGCCCCGCCCGCTCCTTCGCGTACGGCGGCGTCGCGGGGCGGGAAGCAGGGGGCCGGGCCCGGGCCGGCAGCCCGCGCCGGCTCCTCGCGTACGAGACCGGTCGGGCTCCGGCAGCCCGCGCCCGTCCCTCCCGTACGACACCCGTCGTGTCCCGACAGGCCGCCCCCACCCCTCCCGTACGACACCCGTCGTGTCCCGACAGCCCGCCTCCACCCCTCCCGTACGGCACGGTCCCGAGGGCCCCGGCAGCCCGCCCCGCCCCTCGTGTACGCCCCCGTCACGAGCCCGGCTGACCTCGTCCGCCCCGCCGTTCGCGGCACCGACTTGAGGTCGGCCGCACCGCGCCCACCCCGTCGCTTGACGCAAGCACCCCCAGTGGGTTGCATACGGTCTGTGATCAACCACCGGGCCCGTGCCACACTCGACCGTGCTGCCCTCATGACCGTCCGGCCTTCAGGAGCCGCGCCGTGGACCCGGTGATCATCGTGGGTGCGGGACCGGTCGGTCTCGCGCTCTCCCTCGCGCTCGCCGCGCAGGGCGTGCCCAGCGTCGTCCTCGACGAGGGCCCCGGCAAGGAGGAGCCCCGCCCGGCCCGGAGCGTCGTCCTGCGCGCCGACATGGCCGCGATGGTCGAACGCCTCGGCTGCACGACCCTCCGCGACGAAGGGGTCCGCTGGGTCGGCTGGCGCGGCATGCGCCGCCGCCAGGTGGTGCGCCACCTGGAGCTCGACCTGGGCCTCGGCGGTACGGAGGAGTGGTCCGAGGACCCCGCCTCGCCCGCCGCCCCGGCCGCCCCGCTGCACATCCCCCAGCACGCCCTGGCGCGCGGACTGCGCGACGCCATCGCCCGGCAGAAGCTGGTCGAACTCGTCCCCGAGGCCCGGCTCGACACCATCGAGCAGGACCGGGACGGGGTCGTCGCCCACACCCGGGGCCCGGCGGGCACCTGGTGGCGCGGCAGCCACCTCGTGGGCTGCGACGGCGCCCGTTCGACGGTGCGCAAGCTGCTCGGCATCCGCTTCCCCGGCCGCACGGCGGTGGAGCGGCACGCGGTCGCCGCCCTGCGCACCGAACTCCCCTGGCCCGGCGAGGCCCTGCTGCACCGTCAGCCGCCGTGGCGCGGCGCCGCCGAGGAGATCGGCGCGCGCCCGCTGCCCGACGGCGTGTGGCGGATCGACTGGCTGCTGCCGCCGCGCGGCGACCTGGTCACCCCGGACGCGCTGATCGCCCGCATCCGCGAGACCCTGGCCGGCTGGTGCGACGGGGTGACGCCCCCGTACGAACTCATCGACACCGGGGTGCACACGCTGCACCACCGGCTCGCCCGGCGCTGGCGGGTCGACCGGGTCCTCCTCGCCGGGGACGCGGCGCACCTGCTCGGCGCGGTCGGCACCCAGGGGCTCGACGAGGGCCTGCGGGACGTGGACAACCTCGCCTGGAAGCTCGCCCTCACCTGGCACCACGGCGGTTCGGACCGGCTGCTCGACAGCTACCAGAGCGAGCGGCGGGCGGCCGTGGCCACCCGGCTTCGGGCGGCGGACCAGTCGCTGCCGGTGCTGCGCGGCGGCGGGGGCCTGCGGACGTACCTGCCCGGGGCCACGCGCGGCCACGACGCCCTGCTGACCGACGGGCACGTGGGGCGCGGCCCGCTGGGCGCGCCCCCCGCGTACCCGCACTCCCCCCTCGCGCCTCCGTACGCCGACGGGCGGATCCCGGTCGGCACCCCGCCGGGCGCCCCCGTCGAGGACGTCCGCGTGACCGCTCCCGACGGCACGACCGTACGGCTCCGGGACCGGCTCGGCCGGGGCCGCCTCCTGGTCCTCCTGATCGCGCCCGGTACGGGGGTGTGGGACCGGCGCCACTGGCGGACCGCCGGTGTGATGCCCCGCCTCGAAGAGGCCGTACGAGGCCTGCCGGTACGGGCCGAGGTCCTGGTGTCGGAGTCCTATCCGGGGGCTCCGGCCCACGCCGTCCTCCTCGTACGGCCCGACGGGCATCTCGTCGCCGCCTTCTCCGGGGTGCGCCCCGAGGAGCTGCACGCGGCGGCGGACGCGGTCCGCGGCGGCCCCCTGACCGACCGGGAGCCCGCCGGGGTGTCCCCGGAGAAGTCCTCCGAGACGTCCTCGGGGGCGCCCGTGGAGAGTGACCGCACGGCGGACATGCATTGATTCCGCCGGGGACGCGTGGTGTACTCCGGAGCGTGACCGACACCGACGTGCGCCTGTGGCGGAGGGTCCACATGGACCTCCTCCGCTATGCGGGCTGCGTGTGTCGCCCGTCCTGCTGATCTCGCCCCTCTCCCGCGCGCCCCGCCGCACTCCCGCCGCACCCCTCTGCGTCGTCCGCCGACGCGGGTCCGTGCGTGCCACGTGCCGTCGCGCGCCCTCCGCGAACCCCAGGACGGTCACCCGTGTCGCAGCACACCGCCCCACTTCCACCCATCGCCCCCGCTCCTGTTCCCGGCTCCGCCCCGTCGGCTCCGATGGCGACCGAGCTGCTCGACTTCGTCCGGCGCACGGCCGCCGACCGGGAACTGATCGCCTCCCTGCCGCTCGACCCCGAGGGCCGCACCTGGGTACGGCTCGACGGCCCCGGCGGCAGCGAGGCCTGGCTCATCGGCTGGCCGCCCGGCACGGGCACCGGCTGGCACGACCACGCCGAGTCGCAGGGCGCCTTCGCGACCGCGCGCGGGACCCTGACCGAGAACGCGCTCGCGGTCCGGCTGCCGGCGAGCGGCTGGAAGACCCTGGAGCTGGCCGACGGGGTGGACCGCTCCCGCCGTCTGGGAGAGGGGGCGGGGCGGGCCTTCGGCCGCCACCACGTGCACGAGGTGCTCAACGAGTCCCCGGACACCCACGCCGTGTCGGTGCACGCCTACTACCCTCCGCTCCCGCTGATCCGGCGCTTCAGCCGGACGGGCGCGGTGCTCCGCCTTGAGCAGGTCGAGCGCCCGGAGGACTGGCAGTGAGCGGGGGACGGGAGAAAGGCAAGGAAGGGGCGGAGCGGGTGGAGCGGGGAGCCAGGGTGGGCATCGACGAGCTTCTGGAACGGGTCAGATCGGGCCTGGACCGGATCGAGCCCCGGGCCGCCTACGAGGCGTACGAGGCGGGTGACGCGCTCCTGGTGGACACGCGCTACGCGGCCCTGCGGGAGCGGGATGGGCTAATCCCGGGCGCGCTGATCGTGGAGCGCAACGAGCTGGAGTGGCGGCTCGATCCGCTGGGCAGCCACCGCGCGACGGAGGCCGACAGCCACGACCTGCGGGTGGTGGTCCTCTGCAACGAGGGCTACGCCTCCTCGCTCGCCGCCGAGTCCCTCCGCCGCCTGGGTCTGCACCGGGCGACCGACCTCATCGGCGGCTTCCAGGCCTGGAAGGCCGCCGGCCTCCCAGTGCTCCTCCCGGCAAGCAGAAGCTGACACGACCGCCCGACACCGGAAGCCCCTCCCGTCCGCCGGGCCGACCGGATCTTCCCCGCCCACCGGGCCGGACGGGCCCTCACCACCCACCGGACCGGCTGACCCCTCACCGCCTGCCGGACCGGCTGACCGCTCACCGCCTGCCGGACCGGACGGACATCACCGCCTGCCGGACCGGACGAATCCCCACCGCCCACCAGGCCGACCGGTTCCTCGCCGCCTGCCGGGCCTGGCAGGCCCGCACCCCGAGCCCGCGCCCGCGCCCGCCAGACTGACCGGGCCCTCACCGCCCGTCGAACCGGACGAGTCCCTCTGCCCCCGTGTCAGAAGGACTCGTCCAGCCCGTCCGTGTCCTCACCCTCCGCCTCCAGCGCCTGCCGGACGACGCGGAGGGCCATGCCCTCGGGGTATCCCTTGCGGGCGAGCATGCCGGCGAGCCGCCGCAGCCGCCGGTCGCGGTCCAGGCCCCGGGTGGCGCGCAGCTTGCGGGCCACGAGCTCACGGGCCGTGGCCTCCTCCCGCTCGGAGTCGAGCTGGTCCACCGCCTCCTGGATGAGGGTGGGCTCGACGCCCTTGGTGCGCAGCTCCCGGGCGAGGGCGCGGCGGGCGAGGCCCCGGCCGTGGTGGCGGGACTCCACCCAGGCCCCCGCGAAGGCGGCGTCGTCGATGAGCCCGACGTCCTCGAAGCGGGAGAGGACCTCTTCCGCGACCTCGTCGGGGATCTCCCGCTTGCGCAGCGCGTCGGCCAGCTGCTTGCGCGTGCGGGGGGTCCCGGTGAGCAGGCGCAGGCAGATCGCACGCGCCCGCTCGGCCGGATCCTGGGGTGACGGCTCCTTCTCGGCCCTCGACGAGTCGGGGCCGTCACCCGGCCATTCGGTACGACCGGTCACCGGTTCAGCTCTTGACCGCGGTGGCCTTGGTCGCCTTCGCGGTCTTGGCCGCGGATGCCGGGACGCTCTTGGCGGCGTCGTCCGCGCCGGCCGCGTCCGTGGCCGCCGCGTCCGCGCCCGGCTCGGCCGACAGGGCCTCGGGACGGACGCCGACGCCCAGCTTCTCCTTGATCTTCTTCTCGATCTCGTTGGCGAGGTCGGGATTGTCCTTCAGGAAGTTGCGGGCGTTCTCCTTGCCCTGGCCGAGCTGGTCGCCCTCGTAGGTGTACCAGGCACCGGCCTTGCGGACGAAGCCGTGCTCCACGCCCATGTCGATCAGGCCGCCCTCGCGGCTGATGCCCTGGCCGTAGAGGATGTCGAACTCCGCCTGCTTGAAGGGGGGCGCGACCTTGTTCTTGACGACCTTGACGCGGGTGCGGTTGCCGACCGCGTCCGTGCCGTCCTTGAGGGTTTCGATGCGGCGGATGTCGAGGCGCACCGAGGCGTAGAACTTGAGGGCGCGGCCACCGGTCGTGGTCTCCGGCGAGCCGAACATCACGCCGATCTTCTCGCGGAGCTGGTTGATGAAGATCGCGGTGGTCTTGGACTGGTTGAGCGCGCTGGTGATCTTCCGGAGGGCCTGGCTCATCAGGCGGGCCTGGAGACCCACGTGCGAGTCGCCCATCTCGCCCTCGATCTCCGCGCGCGGGACGAGCGCGGCGACGGAGTCGATGACGATCAGGTCGAGGGCGCCGGAGCGGACCAGCATGTCGACGATCTCGAGGGCCTGCTCGCCGTTGTCCGGCTGGGACAGGATGAGGTTGTCGATGTCGACGCCGAGCTTCTTGGCGTACTCGGGGTCGAGGGCGTGCTCGGCGTCGACGAAGGCGACCTGGCCGCCGGCCTTCTGCGCGTTGGCGACGGCGTGCAGGGTCAGGGTCGTCTTGCCGGAGGACTCCGGTCCGTAGATCTCGACGACGCGGCCGCGCGGCAGTCCGCCGACGCCAAGGGCGACGTCCAGGGCGGTCGAGCCGGTGGAGATCACCTCGATCGGCTCCTGGGTGCGGTCGCCCATGCGCATCACGGCGCCCTTGCCGAATTGGCGTTCAATCTGTGCGAGTGCGGCGTCGAGCGCCTTCTCGCGGTCGGTTCCTGCCATGGGTTCCACCCGGTTTGCTTGAGTCGATCGCTTCATGTGAAAGACGCTAACCCCTGCCACTGACAATGGGCCCCGGCGTCCCGCCCACCCTGTGGAAAACCCCGCGACAACCCCGCGATTCCAAGGGCCGGACCTCCATGAGAATGGATGTTCGATTTTAGTGTCAAGCGCGCCACGCGGACCCGGAGCGCCGTGCGGAGAGGTCCCCACGGCGGCCGTACCGAGCCCCCGGAGGCAGAGGGACGAGTTTCCGTTTGGCGGTGTACGCCGTGTGCGTCGAGGACGGACGGGTGCTGCTCACCCGCCACGTGCCGCCGACCGGCCACGTCGCTCCGGTCCCGGTCGGCGGCCTGGTCCAGCGCTGAGGCTCCACGCCCGCCGAAACGACCGCGCCGCTCGCGGCGGGCGGGCGAATGGTCGGCCGGTCGGGCGGGCGGGCGAATGGTCGGCCGGTCGGGCGGGCGGGCGGGCGATCGGGCGATCAATCAGTCGGTCGGTCGGTCGGTCGGTCGAGGGGCGGCCGGCCCGCACCGGCCCCTCCCTCAACCGCTGTCACACCCCCGTGCCATCCTGCGCGGCGTGCCCCTCTCCGATCTCACCCTCTCCCGGTGGCGGTCCTTCGACCTGTCCGCCGCACACCGTTTCGCCCAGGACGCCGCGCGCCGGGTGGACGGGCGCGTGACCGCTGTCGACACGGTCGAGCACCTCGGCGCCCCGCTGCATCGCGCCCGCGTGGAGCGGGACGGTCGGGAGTTCGCCCTGATACCCGGCGGCCCCGTGACCCTCGGGTTCGACGCCGAGGCCTGGCGGCCGACGCCCGGGCAGGTCGCCGACTACGCGGAGAGCGCGGAGCAGGGCTTCGGTTTCGGCCCCGATCTGAAGACCCACCTCGCACGCGTGCTCAGCCCCTGGCGGCGCGTCACGCTGCCCACGGTGCTCATGGCCGTGGAGAGCGAGCACCTGTCGGAGCCGCCCGCCGCCGTGCCGGCCGTGCTCGCGGCGCGCGGACTGCGGATGCCGAGCCCGGACGAGTGGGAGCACGCCTGCGGGGCCGGGGCCGACACCCTGTTCCGGTGGGGCGACGAGTGCCCCCTCGACCGGGTCCCCTACGGGGACGACACCGGCCCGCACCGCCTGCCGAGCGCCTTCGGCCCGCGCATCGCCCACGACACGTACGACATGGAACTGACGAGCGACCCCACCACGGTGTACGGCGGGGACGGCGGCGAGTCGGTGTGCGGCGGCTACGGCACCCTGCTGGCGTGGCTCCCCCTGGCCACCGCCCACCGCAATCCCTTCATGGCCGAGTTCGTGTACGGCCCGGACGGCGAGGACTTCGTCGACGACCTCTCCGTGCGCCCCGTCCTCGCGCTCTGAATCCCCGCCCCCGGGCTCCGGACCTCCCGTCCCGCGCCGGCGCTTCCTCGACCCGGTAACGGTGGCCACGCGGGCGCCCCCCTCGTACACGCCGCCGGGACGGCGGTCACCGTACGCCCGGCTCCTCGACCCGTACCACCGGCAGCAGCTCCGACCGCTTGGCCCCGCGGCCGTCGCCGGACGACCGGCCGCGCAGCCGCCGGCCGAGCCAAGGCCCCAGGAAGGCGCCGGCCCAGCGCAGTTCGGCGCGGAGGCCCGTGGGGAGGGGGACGTCCGGCGGCGGCAGCGGGCGGGTCCAGGAGTCGTCGGCACCGGGCAGGCCGAGGGCCTCGGCCACGGCGGCTGCGATGCGCGCGTGGCCCAGCGGTCCGGCGTGCAGCCGGTCGGGGCTCCACAGCCGCGGGTCGGTGACGACCGGCTGGTGGCCGGTCTCCACGACGACGACGCCGTACCGGCCCGCGGCCTCCCGGACGCGCGCGTTGAGGGCCCGGACGCGCGGGACGAGCGGCCGGGCCAGCGGGGTGATCCGGCCCACGTCGGGGAAGGCCAGGGTCGCTACGCGCGCGCCCCGCCCGGTCAGCGCGGCGAACATCTCCTCCAGATGCCCGGCCGTCGCGTCCGCGTCGAACCCGGGCCTCAGCAGGTCGTTGAAGCCCGCGACGACCGTGGCGAAATCCGGATCGAGCGCGAGGGCGGGGGCGAGCTGTTCGGCACGCACCTGCCCGGCGAGGCGGCCCCGTACGGCCAGGTTGGCGTAGAGCATGTCCGGACTGTCGCGGGCGAGCAGTTCGGCGAGCCGGTCCGCCCAGCCGCGCAGACCGCCGGTGTCGTCACCGTCGCCGACGCCCTCCGTCTGGCTGTCCCCCAGCGCGACGTACCGCAGAAACGTGCCATCCGTCATCGCGGACCTCCACCCTCTCCCACCGACCGGCCCTACGGGCGGCCAGACCCACGAGCCGTGCCGCACCCACGCCCACCATACTCACTTTATTGACTAGCCAACTGTATGAGTAGCTCCTGGACCCGCTCTCCGACCTATCCTTCGACGCATGCCCCTCCCCCTCCGCTCCCCCGGCGGCGGCCGTCCGTCACCGCGCGCCGCCGACGCCCTCGTGGCCGGCGCCGTCCTGCTCGTGGTGGCGGTCTGGACGCTCGTCGCGGGGCTCCGCGCGAGCGAGCCCCCGCTCCGCGCCGTGCTCGGCTGGGTGCTCGTCCTGGCCGGCTGCGGGGCCCTGTACTTCCGGCGACGGCAGCCGGTCGCCGTCGCCGTCGCCACGCTGCTCGCCTGCGCCGTCTACTACCCGCTGTCCGCCCAGGACGGCCCGCTCATGATCGCCTTCGCGCTCGCCCTCTACACGACCGCCGCCGAAGGACGCTTCGCCGCCGCCGTCGCGCTCGGCGCCGTCACCCTGCTCGCGGTCGGCGCCGGCGAGGTCCGGCAGCAGCCGGGGCACCGGCAGATCGACGACACCTCGCTCGCCATGCTGGCCGGCTGGCTGATCAGCCTGGTCGCCGTGGGCCGGGCCCAGCGCACCCGGGCCGCCTACCTCCACGAGGTGGAGCAACGGGCGCTGGCCGCCGAGCGGGAGCAGGAGGCCCGGGCCCGGCAGAGCGCCACCGAGGAGCGGCTGCGGATCGCCCGCGAGGTCCACGACGTCCTCGGCCACAGCATCTCGCTGATCAACGTGCAGTCCGGGGCCGCGCTGCACCGGCTCGGCAAGAAGCCGGCCCCCGAGGCCGGGCTCGCCACCGCGACCGAAGCCCTGGAGGCGGTGAGGGCCACGAGCAAGGACGCGCTGCGCGAGCTGCGGGCGACCCTGGGGGTGCTGCGCCGGGCCGACGAGGCCACCCCGACGACCCCCGCCTCCTCCGGCCTCGCGCTCCTCGGCGACCTCGCCGAACGGGCCCGGAGCGCCGGCCTCGACGTCCGTACGGGCGTCACGGGCACCCCCGTGCCGCTGCCGCCGCCCGTCGACCTCGCCGCGTACCGGATCGTGCAGGAGTCGCTGACGAACATCGCCCGGCACGCGGGCGCGAGGACCGTGGACGTCGGCCTCGACTGGGGCCCGGACGTGGTGCGGCTGCGGATCGCGGACGACGGCGGGGGCGCCCCGGAGGACCGCCCGCTGGGCAGCGGCATCCGGGGCATGGCCGAGCGGGCCCGCGCGCTCGGCGGTGAACTGACCGCGGGAAACGGGGAGGACGGCGGCTTCCTGGTGGACGCCCGACTGCCGTACGCCACACCTTCCGCGCCCTCCGCCTCTTCCGCACCTTCCGTACTCGGGGAAGGCCCCCGTACCCCCGAGAAGAGCCCCCAGGAGGGCACCCGATGATCCGTGTCGTGCTGGCCGACGACCAGACCCTGGTCCGGGCCGGTTTCCGGTCGATCCTCTCCGACGAGGAGGACATCGAGGTCGTCGGAGAGGCCGGCGACGGGGAGCGGGCGATCGGCCTCGCCCGCGAACTGCGCCCGGACGTGGTCCTGATGGACATCCGGATGCCGGTGCTCGACGGGCTCGAAGCCACCCGCCGCATCACCGCCGACCAGCGGCTCGAAGGGGTCCGGGTGGTCATCCTGACCACCTTCGACGCGGACGACCACGTGTACGGGGCGCTGCGCGCCGGCGCCTCGGGCTTCCTCGTCAAGGACACCGAGCCGATGGAACTGCTGCACGCGGTACGGGTCGTGGCGCGCGGCGACGCCCTGATCTCCCCGGCCGTGACCCGCCGTCTGATCGCCGAGTTCGCCGGGCGCGCCGAACGGCAGCCGGACCCGAGCCCCCGGCTGAACGCCCTCACCGAGCGGGAGCGCGAGGTCCTCGGCCTGGTCGGCGCGGGGCTCTCCAACGACGAGATCGCCGGCCGCCTGGTCCTCTCCCCCGCCACCGCCAAGACCCACGTCAGCCGGATCATGACCAAACTGGCCGTACGGGACCGGGCGCAGCTGGTGATCCTGGCGTACGAGTCCGGGATGATCACCCCGGGCTGGCTGGCCTGACGCCTCCCCTAAGGGAGGGGACCCCACAGGGACAACCCACGGAGTACGCGCGCGTGGACCGGCGCGACCACCGTGGTACGGCCGGTGTCCACCCCGGACCGACGCCGGCCCCCGTGCCGTACGCCGACGCTGAACGGGTGAACCAGGACGTACTCGATCTCGCCCGGCTGCAGTTCGCCCTCACCGCCGGCGGCCACTTCCTCTTCGTCGCCCTCACGCTCGGGCTCGCGACGGTCGTGGCGGTGCTCCAGACGCGGGCGACGCTCGGCCGGAACCCGCTCCACGCGCGCATGGTGCGCTTCTGGGGCCAGCTGTACGTGATCAACTGCGCGGTCGGGATCGTCACCGGCCTCGTGATGGAGTTCCAGTTCGGCATGGCCTGGAGCGGGCTCACGCACGAGGCGGGCAACGTCCTGGGCGCCTCCCTCGCCGTCGAGACGGTCGTGGCGTTCTTCGTCGAGTCGACCTTCCTCGGCCTGTGGATCTTCGGCTGGCACCGGCTCAACCGCTGGGCCCATCTGGCCGCGATCTGGATCGTCGTCCTGACCGCCTACCTGTCGGCGTACTGGATCCTCGTCTCCAACGGCTTCCTCAACCACCCCGTGGGGCACCGCTCCGGGGACGGCGGGCTCGTGCTCGACGACCCGGTCGCCGTCCTCACCAATCCCTCCGCCCTCCTCGCCTTCGGCCACGTCCTGGCGGGGGCGCTGCTCACCGCCGGGTTCTTCATGGCCGGGGTGAGCGCGTACCACCTCTTCCGCCGCAGCCCCGAGTGGGAGTTCTTCGGCCGCAGCCTGCGCATCGGGGTGTTCCTGTCGGCGCCCGCGCTGATGGCGGCGGCCGTCTTCGGCGGACTCCAGCTCGGGGCCCTCGCCACCTTCCAGCCGATGAAGTCGGCCGTCTTCAGCGGGAAGGCGGCCGAGACCGCGCGCCTCCAGGCGGAGATGACGGAACGTTTCGGTCCGGGTGACTACGTGCCCTCGGAAGCGTGGACCCGAGGCGGCGGCCTGGTGATGCTCATCTGCTTCGCCCTGATGATGTACCTGTGCTTCGCCGGGGTGATCCTGGCCTGTTTCAAGACGGCCGTCTTCCGGTTCCGGCTCTGGCACGCCGTCCTGATGGCGGCCGTGCCGCTGCCGTACCTCGCGATGATCAGCGGCTGGGTGTTCCGGGAGGCGGGCCGGCAGCCCTGGGTGGTGTACGGGCTCCTCAAGACGGAGGACGCGGTGTCGGACCTCTCCCCCGGCGCCATGCGTCTCTCCCTCACCGTCTTCACCACGCTGTTCGTCCTGCTCGCCGTCCTCAACGCCCGGCTCCTGACCCGGCACGCCCGCCGCGGTCCCGTCGACTCCGGCCTCGGCCACGACGAGCGCCCGGCCACCGGCGACGGGCCGGGCGGGGCGCCCGACCCGGCCGACGCACTGCCCGCCCCGCGCTACTGAGCCCCCGCACGCCCCGTTTCCGAGAAACCCCCGAGAAGCCTCCGGGAAGCCCCGAGAAGCCTCCGGGAAGCCCCGAGAAGCCCCGAGAAGCCCCGAGAAGCCCCGAGAAGAGGAATTCCCCGTGGAGACCCTGGCCATCGCCCTGCTCGCCTTCTTCACCGCAGGCTGGTTCGTCCTCGCCGGGGCGGACGTCGGCACGGGCATGCTCGTCCCCTGGCTCGGCCGGAACGACCGCGAGCGGCGGCTCGTCCTCGCCTCCTTCGCCCCCTTCTTCCTCGGCAACGAGGTCTGGCTGGTCGCCGCCGCCGGAGCGTTCGTCGGCTGCTTCCCCGCCCTCGAAGGAGACCTCCTGAGCGGCCAGTTCCCGGTCTTCGTGGCCCTCCTCACCGGCTGGGTCGTGCGCGACACGGGCCTCTGGTCGCGCGGCCGGGGCGCCGGACCACGGCGGCGGGCCGGCTGCGACGCCGCCGTGGTCTGCGGGAGCTGGACCGTCGCGCTCTCCTGGGGGTGGCTGCTCGCCGCCCTGCTCACCGGGCGTCCGTACGCCCCGGCGACCGGCCCCACGGCGGTCCTCGCCGCCCTCGCCGTGGCCGCCCTGTTCGCCGCGCACGGCCTCGGCTTCGCCGTGCTGCGGCTCACGGGACCGCCGTACGAGCGGGCCCGCCGCCTCGTCGGGCGGACCGGGCACCCGTGGCAGTCCTTCGCGCTCACCGGCGTCCTGCTCGCCGGGCTGCCGCTCTGGGCGGGGACCGCGCTGCCGCTGGCCGGACGGGCGGCGGACCCCGCCACGCTCGCCCTGCTGGTGCCCGCCCTCCTCGTCGTCACCCCGCTGCTCGTGGCCGTCCAGGCCTGGACCTGGTACGCCTTCCGGCACCGGGTCACCCGGCCCTCGTACCTCTGAGCCCCGCGTTCGATCCCCGCGTTCCCGGGCGCGGGCCGGAACGCCTCACTCCTCCGGCGCGGACTCCTTCTTGTGGTGCAGGGCCTTCTGCAGCCGGGCGACCACCGCCTCGCCGTACCTGCGGTGGCCGTGGACGCGCGGGTCATCCGTCACGTCGTACCGCTTCACGTACGCGCCGAGGAAGGCCTGCAGGGTGGCGACGGCCGGGATCGCGATCAGCGCGCCGACGGCACCGAGCAGCGCCGTCCCCGCGATGACCGAACCGAAGGCCACCGCCGGGTGGATGTCCACGGTCTTCGAGGTGAGCTTCGGCTGGAGGACGTAGTTCTCGAACTGCTGGTAGACCACGACGAAGCCGAGCACCCACACCGCGTACCAGGGGTTGACGGTGAAGGCGATCAGCATCGGCAGGGCGCCGGCCAGATAGGTGCCGATGGTCGGGATGAACTGCGAGACCAGACCGACCCACACGGCGAGCGCAGGGGCGTACGGCACGTCCAGGATCTCGAAGAGCACGAAGTGCGCGACGCCCGAGATGAGGGCCATCAGGCCGCGCGAATACAGATAGCCACCGGTCTTGTCGACCGCGATCTCCCACGCCCGCAGCACCTCGGCCTGCCGGGCGGGCGGCAGGACGGAGCAGAGCGCGCGCCGCAGCCGGGGCCCGTCGGCGGCGAAGTAGAACGAGAACAGGAAGATCGTGAGGAGCCGGAACAGGCCGCCGAGGACGGTGGCGGAGACGTCGAGGACGCCGGAAGCGCTGTTCTGCACGTACCTCTGCAGCCAGTCGGACTTGAGCAGGCTGTCCTGGACCTCGACCCTCGACAGGTCCGTGTGGAAGCTGTCGTTGATCCACTTGATCAGCGAGTCGAGGTACTTGGGGAAGTTCTCGACCATGTCGACGATCTGTCCGGCGAGCATCGAGCCCAGGAGGACGACGAAGCCGACGCTGAAGACGAGGACGGCGAGGAAGACGAGGAAGGTGGCGAGGCCCCGGCGCATCCCGCGCGCCGCCATGCGCCCGACCGCCGGTTCGATGGCGAGGGCGAGGAAGAAGGCCAGGAGGATGTTGACGAGGAGGCCGACGAGCTGGTGGAAGGCCCAGCTGCCCAGCAGGAAACAGGAGTAGAGCGCGAAGGCCAGGACGAGCGCGCGGGGCAGCCAGCGCGGCATCCGCGCGGCGCCCGCCGGGGACACGGTCTCCGGGGCGGGAGGCGTGCCCACGGCGACGCCTCCCCCCGTGCCGGTGCCGATGGCGGAAGCCGGAGGCGCGGAAGCCGTCACGTCGGTCGAACCGGTCCTGCCGGCGCCGCCGGGCCTGCCGGTGATCCCGCCGGAGCCGTGGGCCTCGTCGGCGCCACGGCTCCCGTGGATCTCCTCGGAGCCGGGGGTCTTGTCGGTGTCGTCGCTGTCGTCAGTCGGGGCCACCCCGCCAGTCTCGCGCACCGCGCGGACATTCCTCCCGGGCCCCCGCCCGTCACCGTACGACGGTCCCGTCCCCCGGTCCGCCCACCGGGCCGGTGGACGGACCGCTCAGCGCTTGTCGGCGGGCACGTCGACGGCGGCGCAGACGGCGCGCCACACGTCCTTCGCCTCCCAGCCGGCGTCCAGCGCCTCCCGTACGGTCCGGCCCCCGAGCTCCGCCATCACATGGTCACTCGCGAAGGACTCGGCGTACGACGCACCGAAGTGGTCGGCCATCCGTTCCCAGAAAATCGTCAACCGCATGCCCCCAGTATCCCGCTCCCAAGAGTGCAGCCCGCTCCGCGGGCCTTGTCAGCACGGCTTTCCGCCCTACGGTCGGAGCATGGCCGAAAAACCCCTCCCCTCCGCGTCCCCGACCCCCTTGGCCCGCGCCGAGCGTTTCGTCTGGCTCACGGCCCGCGTCCTCGAACAGCGCCGGTTCGCCTACCACTTCCAGCGCGGTGGCGCGGATCAGGTCGAGACGGCGCTCACGGCGTACCTGAACGAGGACGGCGGGTACGGCCACGCGCTCGAACCGGATCTGCGCGGGCCCGTCAGCCAGCCGCTGCACACCGCGCACGCGCTGCGGGTCCTGGACTCCATCGGCCGCTGCGGCGGGCCGCGGATCGAACGGATCTGCCGGTACCTCACGGCGGTGTCCACGCACGACGGCGCCCTCCCGGCGATCCACCCCTCGCAGCGGCCCTACCCCTCGGCCCCCTTCGTGCCGGTCGTCGACCGGCCGCCGAGCGCGCTGCTCTCGACCGGTCCGGTGGTCGGGCTCCTCCACCGCAACCAGGTGTGGCACGCGTGGCTGTTCCGGGCCACCGAGTTCTGCTGGTCGGCCGTGGAGTCCCTGGAGAAGTCCCATCCGTACGAGGTCCAGGCCGCCGTCGCCTTCCTCGACGGGGCTCCGGACCGCCCGCGCGCGGAGGCGGCCGCCGACCGCCTCGGCCGGCTCGTCCGGGAGCAGGGGCTCGCCGTGCTCGACCCGGACCGTCCGGAGGACTGGCCGGTGGCGGACGGGTACGCGCCCGGGGAGCACCACTTCCCGCACGACTACGCGCGCGTGCCGGACTCGCTGGCCGCGCGCTGGTTCACGGAGGAGGAGATGGCCCGGTCGCTCGACCGGCTCGCGGCCGACCAGGAGGAGGACGGCGGCTGGCCGATCCGCTGGCGCGCCTGGGCCCCCGGCTCCGCCCTGGAGTGGCGCCCGATCGTCACCGTCGAGGCCCTGCGCACCCTCCGCGCGCACGGCCGCCCCGTCCACTGACGGGGCGGGTGCCGGGTGTACGGGTCAGGTGTACGGGCCGGATGGGCGGGGAGGTCGGGGTCG
Source organism: Streptomyces bikiniensis (assembly GCF_000716625.1). Classification (NCBI taxonomy): domain Bacteria; kingdom Bacillati; phylum Actinomycetota; class Actinomycetes; order Kitasatosporales; family Streptomycetaceae; genus Streptomyces; species Streptomyces bikiniensis. The sequence continues at coordinate 47,270 of NZ_JNXJ01000049.1, forward strand.
TCCCGATCCCGTACGGCCCCGGGGCCGAGCTCACCAGCCCAGGGCTCGTGCCCCCGCCGTGACGGCGACGGCGGCGCCCACGACGACCAGGAACGGCGCCCGCAGGACGAGCGCGACGGCGGCCGCGGCGAGTCCGGCGGCCCGGGCGTCCAGGACGAGGCCGCCGCCCGTGCTGAACGTCTGCTGCGCGGTGAGCGCGGCGAGCAGGGCGACGGGGAGCAGCGCCGCAAGCCGCTGGACGAGGGGGCGTTCCAGCACCCCGGCGGGGACGAGCAGCCCGACGAGTTTGACCAGGTAGCACCCGGCGACGGTGAGGGCGATCGCGATCCAGACGTTCATCGGGAGTCCTTCTCTCGTCGGGGCGTGGAGCCGGCCGTGGGGCCGGTCGTGGACGCGGCGCGCCGGCCCTGCGCCCAGAGCACCGCGGGCGCGGCGAGGGCGGCGGCGAGGACCGGCACCCCGGCGGGGAGCACGGGGAGCAGGCCGAGGCCGAGCAGGACGGCGAGTCCGGCGGTGGCCCGCTCGGTCGCGGACGTGAGCATGGGGGCGAGCAGGGCCAGGAAGACGGCGGGTCCGGCCGCGTCGAGCCCCCAGGCGGCGGTGTCACCGATCGCCTCGGCGCCGAGCGCCCCGAGGAGCGTGGTGGCGTTCCACAGGACGTACAGCGTGAGACCGGTGACGGTGAAGCCGATGCGGGCGGCCCGGCGGGACGGCTGGGCGAGCGCGACCGCCGTGGTCTCGTCGATCACCCAGTGCGCGGCGAGGGGCCTGACGGCCTTCGGCAGGGCGAGGAGCTGGGAGAGCCGCAGCCCGTAGAAGGCGTTGCGGGTGCCCAGGAAGAACGCCCCGGCGGCGGCCGTGAAGGGGTTGCCGCCCGCGGCGAGCGCGCCGACGAGGGCGAACTGCGAGGCGCCGGTGAAGACGAGCAGGCTGAGGACGCAGGTCTGGAGGAGGCCGAGTCCGGAGCCCGCCGAGGTCACGCCGAAGGCGAAGCCGGAGAGCCCGACGGCGACGCCGACGCCGAGGGCGTCGCGGACGACGGCGACGTCGGGCTTGGCCGGGGCGTCGTCGGGTATCACGGGGGATGCTGTCTGTTCTGCCACGTCGGGGACGCTACGGCCGCCGGGACCGCCGGGTCTTGTACGTTCTTGCACCGGGCCGACCTGACCGGCAGGGCCGACAGGGCTGGCAGGGCCGACAGGGCCTGACGGACAGGCGCGCCGACCGGGTCAACAGGGCAGGCCAAATCGGCCGGGTCGGCCGGGCCGGCCGTTCTGCCGGATCAACCGATCCCGCGAAGCCCCCGGGCCCCACCCGTTCCCGCGGGTCTTCCCGCCTCACGCGCGCGTTGATAAGCCCCCGGCGGCACCCCGACGCTGCGGGTGAAGTGCCGGTTGAGGTGCGACTGGTCGGTGAAGCCGACTGCGGCGGCCGCCTCCGCCGGGGGGACGCCGGCGTCGAGCAGCCGGCGGGCGCGGCGCACGCGCGCGTCGGTGAGCCAGGTGTGCGGCGGCATCCCGTACGTGTCGCGGAAGGCCCGGAGCAGGGCGAAGGGGCTGGTGTCCAGCTCGGCGGCGAGGCGCTCCAGGGTCGGTGGCTCGGCCATCCGGCCCTCCAGGACCTCACGCGCGCGTGCCGCGTTCCGGGCGCCCGCCGAGCGGGGCGGGAGCGGGGTGATCAGGCCGCCGTGGCTGCGCAGCATCCGGGCGGTGACGAGCCGGAGCAGGCTGTCGGCGGCGAGCGCGTTGCCCTCCTCGGCGGCCCGGTGGACGCCGACGACGAGCCGCGCGGCGTAAGGGTCGTCGATGACGGGCGAGGTGAAGCCGACCGAGCCGCGCAGGGCGAGGGTGTCGGCGGCGATCGACCGGACGATCTCCGCGTCGGGGTAGATCGTGCGGTAGGTCCAGCCCTCGGGGACGCCCGCGTGCCCGGTGTGCGGGGTACCGGGGTTGACCAGGGCGATCTGCCCGGGCCCGGCGTGGACCAGCTCGTCGTGGTGGTGGAAGGCCTCGACGCCCTCGGTGATCGCGGCGAAGACGAAGGTCTCGTGGGTGTGGCGGGCGAAGGCCTTGCGGACGTAGTGGGCGTGCAGCAGGTCGACCCCGGGCAGCTCGGGGTACTGCCAGTACCGTGCCCGTTCCCCGCTCGCCATGCCTCCATTCTGCGCCAGGGGCGTGCGGGCCCGCCGCTCCGGTCCGCTCATACCGGAGGGTGACGGGCCACCGCGCCGTCCGGGCGGTTTTCCACAGGTCCCGGCGGTTGTCAGTGCCCGGGTGCACGATGGGGGCATGGTCAGGTCCGCGCTCGACTCGTTCTCCCCCGCGACCCGTGGTTGGTTCACCGGGGCCTTCACCGCGCCCACGGCGGCGCAGGAGGGCGCCTGGAACGCCATCGGGGCGGGCTCCGACGTGCTGGTCGTCGCCCCGACCGGCTCGGGCAAGACGCTGGCGGCCTTCCTCGCCTCCCTGGACCGGCTGGCGTCCGCTCCCCCGCCCGCCGAGGCGAGGAAGCGCTGCCGCGTGCTGTACGTGTCCCCGCTGAAGGCCCTCGCGGTGGACGTCGAGCGGAACCTGCGCTCTCCGCTGACCGGCATCCGCCAGGAGTCGGTGCGGCTCGGACTGCCCGAGCCGGACGTCCGGGTCGGGATCCGCTCCGGCGACACCCCGGCCGCCGAGCGCCGGACGCTCGCGACCAAGCCGCCGGACATCCTGATCACCACCCCCGAGTCGTTGTTCCTGATGCTGACCTCCGCCGCCCGCGACGCCCTGGCGGGCGTGGAGACGGTCATCCTGGACGAGGTCCACGCGGTCGCGGGCACGAAGCGGGGTGCGCACCTGGCGCTCTCCCTGGAGCGGCTCGACGAGCTGTTGCCGAGGCCCGCGCGCCGGATCGGCCTGTCGGCCACGGTCCGGCCGGTCGACGAGGTGGCCCGCTACCTGTCGCCGGGGCGCGCCGTGGAGATCGTGCAGCCGCCGTCGGGCAAGGAGTTCGACCTCTCCGTCGTCGTCCCCGTCGAGGACATGGGCGAGCTGGGCGGCTCCCCGGCCTCCGAGGGCAAGGAAGGCGGGGACAGGCCGTCGATCTGGCCGCACGTGGAGGAACGGATCGCCGACCTGGTGCAGTCGCACCGCTCCACGATCGTCTTCGCCAACTCCCGGCGCCTGGCCGAGCGCCTGTGCAACCGGCTCAACGAGATCGCGTACGAGCGGGCGACCGGCGAGCCCCTGCCCGAGGGGGCTCCCCCGGCCGAGGTCATGGCCCAGTCGGGGGCGGCGCACGGCGCCCCGCCGCTGCTCGCCCGGGCCCATCACGGCTCGGTGTCCAAGGAGCAGCGCGCCCAGGTCGAGGAGGACCTGAAGGCGGGCCGGCTGCCCGCCGTGGTGGCCACCTCCAGCCTGGAGCTGGGCATCGACATGGGCGCGGTGGACCTGGTCGTGCAGGTCGAGTCGCCGCCCTCGGTGGCCTCCGGGCTCCAGCGGGTGGGCCGCGCGGGCCACCAGGTCGGCGCGGTGTCGACGGGCGTGGTCTTCCCCAAGTACCGGGGGGACCTGGTGCAGGCGGCCGTGGTCACCGAGCGGATGCGGACGGGGGCCATCGAGTCCCTGCGGATCCCCGCCAATCCGCTGGACGTGCTCGCGCAGCAGCTGGTCGCGATGGTCGCGCTCGACACCTGGCAGGTGGACGACCTGCTCGCGGTGGTGCGCCGGGCGGCGCCGTTCGCGTCGCTGCCCGAGTCCGCGTTCACGGGCGTCCTCGACATGCTGGCGGGGCGGTATCCCTCGGACGCCTTCGCCGAGCTGCGCCCGCGCGTGGTCTGGGACCGGGTGGCCGGGACGGTCACGGGCCGGCCGGGTGCACAGCGGCTCGCCGTCACCTCGGGCGGCACGATCCCCGACCGGGGCCTGTTCGGCGTCTTCCTGGCGGGCTCCGACCCCAAGAAGGGCGGGGGCCGGGTCGGGGAGCTCGACGAGGAGATGGTGTACGAGTCGCGGGTGGGCGACGTGTTCACGCTCGGCACCACCTCGTGGCGGATCGAGGACATCACCCGGGACCGGGTCCTGGTCACCCCCGCGCCCGGCGCGCCGGGCCGGCTGCCGTTCTGGAAGGGCGACCAGCTGGGCCGCCCGCTCGAACTGGGCCGGGCGGTGGGCGCGTTCCTCCGCGAGATCGGTGCCCTGGAGGACGAGGACGCGCGGCTGCGGCTGCTCGCCGCCGGGCTCGACGCGTGGGCCGCCGAGAACGTCCTGGCGTACCTCAAGGAGCAGCGCGAGGCCTGCGGCCACGTGCCGGACGACCGGACGATCCTGGTCGAGCGCTTCCGGGACGAGCTCGGGGACTGGCGGGTCGTCATCCACTCCCCGTTCGGGGCGCAGGTGCACGCCCCGTGGGCGCTGGCCCTCGGCGCCCGGCTCGCCGAGCGGTACGGCATGGACGCGCAGGTGATGCACGCGGACGACGGCATCGTGCTGCGTCTGCCGGACGCCGACCTGATGGGCCTGGACATGGGCCTGGACCTCCTCGACCACGAGCCGGTCGACCCGGGCCGCCACGCGGACAAGGCGTACGACGCGGACAAGGCGCCCGTCGGCGCGGCCGACGCCCTCTTCGACAAGGGCGAGATCGGGCAGGTCGTCACCGAACAGGTGGGCGGTTCCGCGCTGTTCGCCTCCCGCTTCCGCGAGTGCGCCGCCCGCGCCCTGCTGCTGCCGAAGCGGAACCCGGGCAAGCGCACCCCGCTGTGGCAGCAGCGGCAGCGCGCTGCCCAGCTCCTCCAGGTGGCGAGCGAGTTCGGCTCGTTCCCGATCGTCCTGGAAGCCGTCCGCGAGTGCCTCCAGGACGTCTTCGACCTCCCGGGCCTGACGGAGCTGATGGGCGACATCGAGGCCCGCCGGGTCCGCCTCGTCGAGGTCACCACCCCCGAGCCGTCCCCCTTCGCCCGCTCGCTGCTCTTCGGCTACGTGGCGCAGTTCCTGTACGAGGGCGACTCGCCGCTCGCGGAGCGGCGGGCCGCCGCGCTCTCCCTGGACTCCCGGCTGCTCGCCGAGCTGCTCGGCCAGGCGGAGCTGCGCGAGCTGCTCGACGCGGACGTCCTGACGGAGCTGGAGCGGGAGCTCCAGTGGCTGACGGAGGACCGGCGGATCAAGGACGTGGAGGGCGTCGCCGACCTGCTGCGGGTCCTGGGCCCGCTCACCGGCGCCGAGCTGGCCGAGCGGGGCGCCGATCCGGACTGGGCGGGCGAGCTGGAGGCGGCGCGGCGCGCGATCCGGGTGCGGATCGGGGGCCGGGAGCACTGGGCGGCGATCGAGGACGCGGGCCGGCTCAGGGACGCCCTGGGCACGGCCCTGCCGGTCGGCGTCCCCGAGGCCTTCACCGAGCCGGTCAAGGACCCGCTGGGCGACCTCCTCGCCCGGTACGCGCGCACGCACGGCCCGTTCACCTCCTCCCTGGCCGGTGAGCGCTTCGGCCTGGGCACGGCCGTCACCGACGGCGCCCTCCAGCGGCTCGCCGCGTCCGGACGGGTCGTCCAGGGCGAGTTCCATCCCTCGGGCATCGGCCAGGAGTGGTGCGACGCCACCGTCCTGCGCCGACTGCGCCGGCGCTCCCTGGCGGCCCTGCGCCACGAGCTGGAGCCGGTGCCCCCGGCGGCCCTCGCCTCCTTCCTGCCCCAGTGGCAGCACCTGGGGAGCCACCGTCTGCACGGGATCGACGGCCTGGTCCGGGCGGTCGAGCAGCTCCAGGGCGCCCCCGTCCCGGCCTCCGCCCTGGAGAAGCTGGTCCTGCCGTCCCGGGTGCGGGACTACTCCCCGGCGATGCTGGACGAGCTGACGACCACCGGCGAGGTGGTGTGGGCGGGCGCGGGCTCGCTGCCCGGCAAGGACGGCTGGGTCTCGCTGTACCTCGCGGACGCGGCCCCGCTGCTCCTGCCCCCGCCGCACCCGCTGGAGCTGTCCGCGCTGCACGAGTCGGTGCTCACCGCCCTCTCCGGCGGGTACGGCCTGTTCTTCCGCCAGATCGCCGACCAGGTCCGGGCGACCACCCACCCGGACGCCACCGATCCGCAGCTGACCGACGCGCTCTGGGACCTGGCCTGGTCGGGCCGGCTCACTAATGACACCCTCGCCCCGCTGCGGGCGCTGCTCGGCTCGGGCCGCACGGCCGGCGCCACCGCGCACCGCGCGCGCCGCACGGTCCCCCGCGGCCGGTACGGCACCCTGACCGCGTCGGCCCGGCCGGTGTCCCGCACGGGCCCGCCCACGGTCTCGGGCCGCTGGTCGCTGCTGCCGTCGCGCGAACCGGAGCCGACCCAGCGGGCGCACGCCCTGGCCCGCACCCTCCTGGACCGGCACGGGGTGGTCACCCGGGGCGCGGTGGCCGCCGAGGGCGTGGAGGGCGGTTTCTCGGCCGTGTACCGGATCCTGGCCGCCTTCGAGGACAGCGGCCAGGCCCGCAGGGGCTATGTCGTGGAGGGGCTCGGCGCGGCCCAGTTCGCGATGGACGGCGCGGTGGACCGGCTGCGGGCCGCGGCGACCGCGCGGGACCGGGGCGTCGAGGCGGCGGCCGGTCCGCGAGCCCTGGTCCTGGCGGCGGCCGATCCGGCGAACGCGTACGGCGCCGCCCTGTCCTGGCCCGAGCCGCCGACCGGCGCCGGGCACAAACCGGGCCGCAAGGCGGGCGCGATGGTGGTCCTGGTCGACGGCGAGCTGACGCTCTACGTGGAGCGCGGCGGCAAGACGCTCCTGTCCTGGCCGACCGACCCGGACGACCCGGCCCTCACAGCGGCGGCAGAGGCCCTGGCCGCGTCCGCCCGCGCGGGCACCCTGGGCACGGTCACGGTGGAACGGCTCAACGGCGCCGCGGCCCTGACCTCCCCGCTGGCCCGCCCCCTGGAGGCGGCGGGCTTCCTGGCCACCCCCAGAGGCCTGCGCCTGCGCGCCTAGAGCGTGTGTCGAAAGGAACGTCGTCTGCCCGGAGGGCAGGCCCGGCGACGTCCGGTGCGTGCGATCGCAAGGCGGAGGGTCGCCCCGATACTTGATGTATCGGGGCGATCCCGACAACGCGGCTGGGGGCACCCCCGTGCCCGAAGGACTACGGGCGAGTGCGTGCCGGACGCCACCGGGCAGGCGGGATTTTCGACACATGCCCTAGGGGGTGTCTTGTCGACGCGCCCCCGGGAAGAAGCCCGAAAGGAGGCCGGCCCCCGGCGTTCCCGCGACCGTGCCCGAGAGACCGTGACCCGAGGAGGACCGTGCCCGAAGGAGACACCGTCTGGCAGGTGGCCCACCGCCTGCACGCCGCACTCGCCGGGCGGGTACTCACCCGCTCGGACCTGCGGGTGCCCCGCTTCGCCACCGCCGACCTCACCGGCCGCACGCTCCTCGACGTCACCCCGCGCGGCAAGCACCTGCTCGCCCGGATCGAGGGCGGGCTCACCCTCCACTCCCATCTGCGGATGGACGGCGCCTGGCGGGTGTACGCCACCGGGGAGCGGCCCCGCGGCGGCCCCGACCACCAGATCCGGGCCGTCCTGGGGAACGCGGAGTCCACCGCGTACGGCTACCGGCTCCCGATCGTGGAGCTCCTGCGCACCGACGAGGAGTCGCACGTGGTGGGCCATCTCGGTCCGGACCTGCTCGGTCCCGACTGGGACCCGGAGGAGGCCGTGCGCAGACTGACGGCCGATCCGGCGAGGACGCTCGGGGAGGCCCTCCTCGACCAGCGCAACCTGGCCGGTATCGGCAACGTCTACAAGTCGGAGCTGGCGTTCCTCGCCGCCGTCACCCCCTGGCTCCCCGTGGGCGAGCTGGAGCCCGGCGTTCCCGCCCGTCTGGTGGCGACCGCCCACCGCCTGCTCGACCTCAACAAGGACCACCCGGACCGGCGCGTCACCACCGTGCGCCGCCCCGGCACCCTGCTCCACGTCTACGGCCGCGCGGGCCGCCCCTGTCTGCGCTGCGGCGCCCGCATCCGCAAGGCGGAGCTCGGGGACCGGGTCACGTACTGGTGCCCTGGATGCCAGAAGGGCCCGCACCGGCAGGAAGCCGATACGAGCCCGTCAGTGTGACCGTCCGTCCGCCACGACCCCACAACCGCGGCGGCCCCACGTCTTCGTCACACCCTGGAACGGAACACGCCCCTCACACCAAGCGAGTCCCCCACCGAACATGCCTCTCACACTGAACACGCCCCACACCTAACACGTCGCTCACGCCGAACACGGCCCTCACGCCGACCCGGGCCCCGCGCCCCGCCACCGGCGCCACGGCAGCCTGCCGAGGCGCCGGACGAGCGCGCCCGGCGGCCCCGACGAGGCGGCCACGTGCACGGGCAGCAGGCTCAGGCCCCAACCGCCCGCGGCCATCACGCCCTCGACTGGCCCGGTCTCGCCCGGGACGAGCAGCAGGCGCAGCACCGCCCACCACCAGAGCCCCCCGGCCGCCAGCCCGACCGCGACCAGCGCGAGCGTTGCCGGCGGAAACCGTCGCCGTACCATGGCCGCCTCCCGCGGTCGACGCTAGACCGGCAGGATCACCCTGCGGGAGGGCGCACCGGGGCCCGCCCCGGCGCGCACCGTACGTATCAGCACGCCCCGGCCCGCCTCAGACGCTCTCCGCCTGGAACATCCACGCGTGCTTCTCCAGCTCACCCGTGAGGGCGATCAGGATGTCCTGGGTGACCGGGTCGGGGTCGCCGGTCGCGTCGATCCGCTCCCGCATCCGGGTGGTGACGGCCCCGAGGGCGTCGACGAGGATCTTCACCGCCTCCACGTCCTTGATCCAGCCCTCCGGCACCGTTCCGATCGCGCTCGACGACGCCACGGTCGCGGCTCGCCCGTCCGGGTTGACGCCCAGGGCGGAGGCCCGCTCGGCCACGGTGTCGGAGTGCGTCCGGGCGGTGGTGACCACCTCGTCCAGCTGGAGGTGGACGGAGCGGAAGCGCGGTCCGACGACGTTCCAGTGCACCTGCTTGGCCACCAGGGAGAGGTCGACCAGGTCGACCAGGGCGCCCTGGAGCGCGTCGCCGACCGTCTTGAGGTCGGTCTCGGACAGCGTGCTCTTCACGACAGACATGTGGAATCTCCAACCAGTCGAACGTTTCCCCACCATGGCACGCCTCACCGGAACCCGGCATCTCAAACAAACCGTCCCAAAGAAATCCCGGAAAGGGCGAAGCCCCGGTCGGCGTCCCTCACGGGACACGGACCGGGGCTTCGCCCTCGTTTCGGTTCAGGCGGCGACGACGTCGACCGCTTCCGCGGGTGCCTTGATGGTCACCCGCTCGGTCGGCACACCCGCCACCGACGTCACCGACACCGAATTGAGCATCGGACGAACCGGTGCCGGCACCTGTTCGCTCGCTGCTGCCGACTCGGCCAGTTCGGCCAGCGACAGTTCGTCGCTCACTTCGCGCATGAGCTCGGACATCCGTACGTCCAACGCGTCGCAGATCGCGGAGAGCAGTTCGGAGGAAGCCTCCTTCTGCCCCCGCTCCACCTCGGAGAGATAGCCGAGCGAGACTCGGGCGGACGAGGAGACTTCGCGCAGAGTACGGCCCTGGCGCTGGCGCTGCCGACGCAGCACGTCACCCAGCAGGCGACGGAGCAGAATCATCGGTGGCTCCCTCCTCGGACCGCGTAGCCGCATCCTTCACGCCCCACCGTACCGCCTCGCGCCGCGGCCGTGCGGGGAGCGATGTCGTGTTCACTCAGGGCTGCAAACATCAATTCCCCCCGTTCTGTTCCGTATCCTGTGCCCGCACATTTCCCGAGAGTTCCTCGTGGAGCAGCTCGAGCACGATCCGTACGCTCTCCCTACGGATTTCCCCGCGGTCGCCGTTCAACCTCAACGGCACCACTTTCCCCACCGGGGGCCCCGCCGGCGCCCCCGTACGGGACGCGTCCCCGGCCGGGCCCGCGACCGCCACATAGACGGTCCCGACGGGCTGCCCGTCCTGCGGGTCCGGCCCCGCGACCCCGGTCGTCGCGATGCCCCAGTCGGCGCCGAGCCGGACCCGTACACCGGTCGCCATCTGCGACGCGACCTCGGGATCGACCGCGCCGCGCTCCGCGAGCAGGGTCCCGTCGACGCCGAGGAGCTCGTGCTTGAGGGCGGTGGCGTAGGCGGTGACGGACCCCCGGAAGGACGCCGAGGCACCCGGCACACCGGTGAGCTCGGCGGCCACCAGGCCGCCCGTGAGCGACTCCGCGACGGCCAGCGTCTGACCGCGTTCGGCGAGCAGCGCGAGCACCCGGGCGGCCTCGGTCATCGTGCGGCCGCCTCCGAGCGCTCGGCGGCTGCCCGCTCGGCGGCGAGGCCCCGGCGCCGCAGCACGACGGCCTGGCGCACGTAGTCGAGACCGGTGAGGACCGTCAGCACGACGGCCACCGTCATCACCCAGAAGCGGAGGGTGGCCAGCGGCCCGGTGAGCATCAGCACGTACATGCCGACGGCCGTGCCCTGGGCCAGGGTCTTCATCTTGCCGCCGCGGCTGGCGGGGATGACCCCGTGCCGGATGACCCAGAACCGCATCAGGGTGATCCCCAGCTCCCGGGCCAGGATGACCGCGGTCACCCACCAGGGGAGGTCCCCGAGCGCGGACAGGGAGACCAGGCCGGCCGCCATGATCGCCTTGTCCGCGATCGGATCGGCGATCTTCCCGAAATCGGTGACCAGGTTGTACGTACGGGCGAGGTGCCCGTCGAAGACGTCCGTGATCATCGCCACCGCGAACGCCGCCCAGGCCCAGGCCCGCCACGCGGGGTCGTGCCCGCCGTCCTGGAGCAGCAGCACCACGAAGGCCGGCACGAGCACCAGCCGGACCATGGTGAGGATGTTCGCGATGTTCCACAGGCTGGCCTGGTCGACGGCCACCGCGCCCAGCTTGCCGCGGGGCGTCGGCCTACCGGTCCCGCCCGTCGCGGACGCCGGGACTCCGGTCATCTGCCCGCCTCCTCGAAAAGACACTCGGCCACCAGGTCGACGCCCTCCGTCCCGACGACCTTCGCCCTGACCATACGGCCCGGGGCCAGGTCGGGGTCCGTGCCGTCGGCCGTGACGAGGACCACCTGCCCGTCGGTCTCGGGGGCCTGGTGGGCGGCGCGGCCGATCCAGCCGTCCTCCTCGTCCAGGGACTCGACCAGTACCTCCAGGGTCTCCCCGATCCGCTCCTCCGCGCGCTGCGCGGTGAGCTCCTCTGCGAGCCGGGAGAGGTGGGCGAGCCGCTTGTCGACCACGTCCTGGTCGAGCTTGTGCTCGTACGTGGCGGCCTCGGTGCCGTCCTCGTCGGAGTAGCCGAAGACGCCGATGGCGTCGAGGCGCGCGTGGGTGATGAAGCGTTCCAGCTCGGCGAAGTCCGCCTCGGTCTCGCCGGGGAAGCCGACGATGAAGTTGGAGCGGGCACCGGCCGTGGGGGCCTTGGAGCGGATGGTCTCCAGGAGCTCCAGGAAGCGGTCGGTGTCGCCGAAGCGGCGCATGGACCGCAGCACGTCGGGGGCGCTGTGCTGGAAGGAGAGGTCGAAGTACGGGGCGACCTTCTCGGTGGAGGTGAGGACGTCGATCAGGCCGGGGCGCATCTCGGCGGGCTGGAGGTAGCTGACGCGGACGCGCTCGATGCCGTCCACGGCCGCCAGCTCGGGCAGCAGGCCCTCCAGGAGGCGGATGTCGCCGAGGTCCTTGCCGTAGGAGGTGTTGTTCTCGGAGACCAGCATGATCTCCTTCACGCCCTGCTCGGCGAGCCAGCGCGTCTCGTTCAGCACGTCCGAGGGGCGGCGCGAGACGAAGGAGCCGCGGAAGGAGGGGATGGCGCAGAAGGTGCAGCGGCGGTCGCAGCCGGAGGCCAGCTTCACGGAGGCGACGGGGCTGGCGTCCAGGCGCCGGCGGAGCGGGGCGCGCGGTCCGGAGGCGGGCGCGAGGCCCTCGGGCAGGTCGGCCGGGGCGTCGGTGGGCGCCTCGGCGCCGTCGCCGTGCCCGGGCAGGGCCACGGCGGCCGCGGCCTCCTGGCGCTCCACGGGCGAGAGCGGCAGCAGCTTGCGCCGGTCGCGCGGGGTGTGGGCCTCGACGCTGCCACCGCTGAGGATGGTCTGGAGGCGGTCGGAGATGTCGGCGTAGTCGTCGAAGCCGAGGACGCCGTCGGCCTCCGGGAGGGCTTCGGCGAGCTCCTTGCCGTACCGCTCGGCCATGCAGCCGACGGCGACGACGGCCTGGGTCCTGCCGTGGTCCTTCAGATCATTGGCTTCGAGCAGGGCGTCGACGGAGTCCTTCTTGGCGGCCTCGACGAATCCGCAGGTGTTGACGACGGCGACATCGGCTTGCTCGGCGTTCTCGACGAGCTCCCAGCCGTCCGCTGCCAAGCGGCCTGCGAGCTCCTCCGAGTCCACCTCGTTACGGGCGCAGCCAAGAGTGACAAGGGCGACGGTACGGCGTTCGGGCATGGGCTCAAGACTACTTCGTCCCGGCCGTTCCCCCGTCGCGCAGGGTTCACCCGCGCGACGGAGGTCACATCACGGCGGCGCCGGACCGGCTCAGCCGGCCTGGGGGTCGCCCTTGGTGTAGGTGAGCCGCTCGACCTGGCCGGATTCGAACGTGTCGGCGACCTTCTTGCCGTTGACGTAGAGCTCGATGGCGCCGGCGTTGCCGAGGACCAGGTCGACGCGCTCGTCGTCCTGGAAGGTCTTGGACTCGCCCTCCAGGAGCAGCCCGTCGAAGAGCAGCTTGCCGTCGTGGGCCTTGGCCGAGATCCAGCTCTTGCCGTCGGTGGCGGAGAGCTTGACCGTGACCTTGTCCTGCGGGACCGCGGCGATCGCGCTCTCGGTGGGCTTGGGCGCGACGGGCTTGACCGGCTTCGGCTTGGCGGCGGAGGTCGCCTGCTCGGGGGCGGGCGCCGGGCCGCCGTCGGCCGCGGTGGTCCCCTTCGGGGCGTCGTTCTCGTCGAACATCGTGAAGCCGACGAACCCGACGACGGCCACGATGGCCGCGACCATCGCGGCGGTCCAGTTGGGCCGGCGCGGCTCGGGACGGATGCGTTCCGCCTCGAACAGCGGGGCGGCGGGGGTGGGTGCGGGACGGCCGCCGTGGTCGGCGTCGAACTGCTCGATCAGCGGAGCCGGGTCGAGGCCGACGGCGCGCGCGAGGGTACGGATGTGGCCGCGGGCGTAGACGTCGCCGCCACAGCGCGAGAAGTCGTCCTCCTCGATCGCGTGCACGATCGGGATCCGGACACGGGTGGAGGCACTGACCTCTTCGACGGTGAGACCGGCGGCGATACGGGCCTGCTGGAGGGCACGACCGATCGCTTCCCGGTCGCCTGCCGGGAAGGTCCGGTCGTCTTCGGGGGAGTTGCCGATGGACACGAGAGCGCCTTTCGAGCGTGTAGCCACCTGCTGGACGTTCAGTCTATGGGTGGTACGAAAGGGTGGGGCAACCGGGCGGGTGCTGTTTGTACGCCATGAGGCTGGGACATCCTTCTGTCCCTCCGTCCAACTTGACGTACGGCCAGGGGAAACGGTTGCTCACCCGTTTCTTACGAGTGAGTCTCGGCCGGATCTCGAACGGGTACCCCGCCTTCCGTCACCCACACCCGGCCCCGTACCGAAGCCCGCCCCGCCCTCGCACCGGCCCCCTACTCCCCCGACTCGCCGCGGATCACGGCGAGGACCCCGTCCAGCTCGTCGGGCTTGACGAGTACGTCGCGTGCCTTGGATCCCTCGCTGGGTCCGACGATGTTCCGCGACTCCATGAGGTCCATCAGCCGGCCGGCCTTGGCGAAGCCGACGCGCAGTTTGCGCTGGAGCATGGAGGTGGAGCCGAACTGGGTGGAGACGACCAGCTCGGCGGCCTGGCACAGCAGGTCGAGGTCGTCGCCGATCTCCTCGTCGATCTCCTTCTTCTGCTTGCTGCCCACGGTGACGTCGTCCCGGAACACCGGCGTCATCTGGTCCTTGCAGTGCTGCACGACGGCGGCGACCTCGTGCTCGGTGACGAAGGCGCCCTGCATGCGGACGGGCTTGTTGGCGCCCATCGGCAGGAACAGCCCGTCGCCCTTGCCGATCAGCTTCTCGGCACCGGGCTGGTCGAGGATGACCCGGCTGTCGGCGAGCGAGGAGGTCGCGAAGGCGAGCCGGGAGGGCACGTTCGCCTTGATCAGACCGGTGACCACGTCCACGGACGGCCGCTGGGTGGCCAGGACCAGATGGATGCCGGCGGCACGGGCCAACTGGGTGATGCGCACGATCGCGTCCTCGACGTCCCGGGGCGCGACCATCATCAGGTCGGCGAGCTCGTCGACGATCACCAGGAGGTACGGATAGGGGCTGAGCTCGCGCTCGCTGCCCGGCGGGAGCTGGACCTTGCCGGCCCGGATGGCCTCGTTGAAGTCGTCGATGTGCCGGAAGCCGAAGGCCGCCAGGTCGTCGTAGCGCAGGTCCATCTCGCGCACCACCCACTGCAGGGCCTCGGCGGCCTTCTTGGGGTTGGTGATGATCGGGGTGATCAGGTGCGGGATGCCCTCGTAGGCGGTCAGCTCGACCCGCTTGGGGTCCACGAGCACCATCCGCACGTCCTCGGGGGTCGCCCTTATCATCACCGAGGTGATCAGGCAGTTGATGCACGAGGACTTGCCGGAGCCGGTGGCGCCGGCGACCAGGACGTGCGGCATCTTCGCCAGGTTGGCCATCACGTAGCCGCCCTCGACGTCCTTGCCGAGCGCGACCAGCATGGGGTGGTCGTCCCCGGCCGCGTCCGCGAGCCGCAGCACGTCCCCGAGGTTGACCATCTCCCGGTCGCTGTTGGGGATCTCGATGCCGACCGCGGACTTGCCCGGGATCGGCGAGATGATCCGCACGTCCGGGGACGCGACCGCGTAGGCGATGTTCTTGGCCAGGGCCGTGATCTTCTCGACCTTCACCGCCGGCCCGAGCTCCACCTCGTACCGCGTGACCGTCGGCCCCCGCGTGAAGCCGGTGACCGCCGCGTCCACCTTGAACTCGGCGAACACGTTCGACAACGACGCCACCACGGCGTCGTTCGCCGCACTGCGCGTCTTGCCCGGCCCACCGCGCTCCAGCAACTCCATCGACGGCAACGCGTACGTGATGTCGCCGGAGAGCTGGAGCTGCTCGGCCCGTGCCGGCAGATCCGTCGGCTCGGGCGCGGGCTTGGTCAGATCGGGTACGCCTCCGCCGCCGCGCGCGTCCTCGCCCCGGGCGGGCGGCACGGGCGCGGTCGCCTTCTCCGCGACCTCCCCGACCACGGCGGCGCTCCGCTCGGCGGTGACGTCCTTGGTCAGGTCGGCCACGACCGGCGACGGGGGCATGCCGTTCAGGACCGCGCCGTCCAGCGCCGCGGCCGCCGCGGCGGCGACGTCCACCGGGTCGAGGCCCGCCTCGGAGCCGGTCCGCCGGGAGGGGCGGCGCGCCGAGCGGCCGCGCCGCTCAAGGACCTCCGCCTCGGCCCGGTCCACGTCGTACGGCTCCACGGGGCCGGGGGCGCGGCGGCGGGCGGGCCGCACGGGCCCGGGCTCCGCGTCCCGCCAGTCCTCGTCGTACTCCTCGCGCGCGTACTCCTCGGCCCCCGCCGGGTCGTACGGCGCCTCCACGATCCCGAGCCTGATGCCCAGGGCCCGCAGGCGCTGCGGGATCGCGTTGACCGGGGTGGCGGTGACGACGAGCAGGCCGAAGACGGTGAGCAGCACCAGCAGCGGTACGGCGAGGACCTCGCCCATCATGAAGACGAGGGGCTGGGACGCGGCCCAGCCGATCAGGCCGCCCGCGTCCTGCACGGCGTCGGCGCCGTCACCGCGGCCGGGCGAGCCGCACGCGATGTGCACCTGGCCCAGGACACCGAGGGCGAGGGCGGAGAGGCCGATGACGATCCGGCCGTTGGCCTCGGGCCGCTCCGGATAGAGCATCAGACGCACGCCGATCCCGCCGACGAGCAGCGGCACCAGCAGGTCGAGCCGGCCGAACGCCCCGGTGACGAGGAGTTCGACGAGGTCGCCGACCGGGCCGCGCAGATTGGACCAGGTGCCCACGGCGACGATCAGCGCGAGGCCGAGGAGGAGCAGCGCGAGGCCGTCCTTGCGGTGGACCGGGTCGAGTCCCTTGGCGCCGCGTCCTATGCCCCGGAAGACCGCGCCCACCGCGTGGGCGAGTCCGAGCCAGGCGCCGCGCACGAGCCGGTAGACGCCTCCGGTCGGGGACGGCGCGGGACGCGGCGGGACCTTCTTCGCCGCGGTCTTCCGCGCGGGCGGGCGCTTGCCGGGCGCGGCCTTCCGGGCCGGCGCCTTCTTCGCGGCGCCCTTCGCCGAAGGGTTCTTGGCGGGCGGTTTGGCGGGGGACTTCGCGGGTGCCGCCTTCTTCGCGGCGCCCGTCGTACGGCCGGCGCGCGGCTTTGCGGCGCCCGCCGTGCCCTGGGCCTTGCCGGACGTACGTGAAGCCATGATGCCGAGGTTACCCGTGTGGGAACCGGCTGTCCGCCTCACCCGTTCGTGTCGTCCGCGCGGAGGCGCGATGCTGACACCGCATCATGACGAAGCGCCCCGGACCGTGACGGACCGGGGCGCTTCGTGACGTTTCGTCAGCTCTGGCCGGGCAGGGACGGCGCGGCGCCGGCGCCCGGCTCCAGGGCGTCCAGGGCCCGCCGGAGACCGGTCAGCTTGCGCTCCAGGTGCGCGGCGGTGGCGACGGCGGCCGCATCGGCCGAATCGTCGTCGAGCTGCTTCGACAGGGCCTCCGCCTGCTCCTCGACGGCCGCGAGGCGGGCGGAGAGCTCGGCGAGCAGACCGGCGGACTCCTTGCCGTGGCCGCTCTCGCCGCCACCCTCCAACTGGAGCCGCAGCAGCGCGGCCTGCTCGCGCAGCTTGCAGTTCTTCATGTAGAGCTCGACGAAGACGGAGACCTTGGCGCGCAGCACCCACGGGTCGAAGGGCTTCGAGATGTAGTCGACCGCGCCCGCCGCGTACCCCCGGAAGGTGTGGTGGGGGCCGTGGTTGATGGCGGTGAGGAAGATGATCGGGATGTCCCGGGTCCGCTCGCGCCGCTTGATGTGGGCGGCGGTCTCGAAACCGTCCATTCCCGGCATCTGGACGTCGAGCAGGATGACCGCGAAGTCGTCCGTCAACAGCGCCTTGAGCGCTTCCTCCCCGGACGATGCCCGCACCAGCGTCTGATCGAGCGCGGAGAGAATGGCCTCCAGCGCCAGCAGATTCTCCGGCCGGTCATCGACCAGGAGGATCTTGGCCTTCTGCACCATGCCCCGTCCTCCTCGTCCCGGCAACGGCTCTGCCCGGTCCCCCGAACCGGGGGAGGCACCGGGCGCCGCCCCAGAAGACGACTCCCTAGCGCCGTCCGTCCTTGTGCCGGTCATCGTAGCCGCACCCCGCCCGTCGCCACACCCTGTCACCGCGATGTCACTGTGCACGGAGGAAAAACGCGGTGGGAGACCAGAAGGTTCCCCGTATTCCCGCATCTCACACGCCCTTGGCGACAGCCCGTCAGAGATCTTTCCGGGGCGCGCCCGGGAAGGACCCGGGCCGCGCGGCCCCGGCCCGGGTCACTCCCGCCGCATCCACTGCTCCATGACGGACAGCAGGTGGTCGGGATCGACCGGCTTGGTCACGTAGTCCGAGGCACCCGACTCGATCGCCTTCTCCCTGTCGCCCTTCATCGCCTTCGCCGTCAGGGCGATGATCGGGAGGCCGGCGAACTGCGGCATCCGCCGGATCGCGGTCGTCGTCGCGTACCCGTCCATCTCCGGCATCATGATGTCCATCAGGACGACCGCCGCGTCGTCGTGCTGTTCCAGGACCTCGATGCCCTCCCGCCCGTTCTCCGCGTAGAGCACCGCGAGCCCGTGCTGTTCCAGGACGCTGGTGAGCGCGAAGACGTTGCGGATGTCGTCGTCCACGATGAGCACCTTCTCGCCCGAGAAGCCGAAGGTGCGCCGCGGCGCCGCCTCCTCCGCCTCCTCGCGCTCCGGTACGGGCTGCTGCCCGGACTGACCCGGCACCTCGCCCCGCGCCCCGGTCGCCTCCGCGGCCGCCTTCCGGCGGTGCCGGAACAGCGCCCCGGCCCCGGAGCGCGCCTCCGTCCGCACGGGCGCCGACGGGAAGTGCGGGAACGGCTGGACGGCCCCGGCCGCCCCCTCCTCGGCGCCCTGCTGCGGGTCCTCGCCGTCCTGCGCCCCCTGGCCCTGGCCCGGCGCGGGCAGCTCGGTCGGGTTCAGCGGCAGGTACAGGGTGAACGTCGAGCCGCGGCCCGGCTCGCTCACGGCGAAGATCTCGCCGCCGAGCAACCGCGCGATCTCCCGGCTGATCGACAGGCCCAGGCCCGTACCGCCGTACTTCCGGCTGGTCGTGCCGTCGGCCTGCTTGAAGGCCTCGAAGATGACCCGCATCTTGCCGGCCGCGATCCCGATCCCGGTGTCGGTGACCGAGAACGCGATCAGGTCGGCCTCCGGGTCGCGCAGCGAACCGGCCTCCAGGAGCTGCTCGCGGATCGACTGCGGCACGTCCGCGCCGGCCGGCCTGATCACCAGCTCCACCGCGCCCGTGTCGGTGAACTTCACCGCGTTGGACAGGAGGTTGCGCAGCACCTGGAGGAGGCGCTGCTCGTCGGTGTGGAGCGTGGCCGGCAGCTCCGGCGAGACCCGCACCGAGAAGTCGAGCCCCTTCTCCGCCGTCAGTGGCCGGAAGGTCGCCTCCACGTAGTCCACGAGCTGCACGAGCGCGATCCGGGTCGGCGAGACGTCCATCTTGCCCGCCTCGACCTTGGACAGGTCCAGGATGTCGTTGATCAGCTGGAGCAGGTCCGAACCGGCCCCGTGGATGGTCTCCGCGAACTCGACCTGCTTCGGCGTCAGGTTCGTCTCGGCGTTGTCCGCGAGCAGCTTGGCCAGGATGAGCAGCGAGTTGAGCGGGGTGCGCAGCTCGTGCGACATGTTCGCCAGGAACTCGGACTTGTACCGCATGGAGACGGCGAGCTGTTCGGCCCGCTCCTCCAGGACCTGCCGGGCCTCCTCGATCTCGGTGTTCTTCACCTCGATGTCGCGGTTCTGCCGGGCGAGGAGCTCGGCCTTCTCCTCCAGCTCCAGGTTGGAGCCCTGGAGCTCCTTCTGCCGGTGCTCCAGCTCGGCCGAGCGCTCCTTGAGCTGCTCGGTGAGCTCCTGCGACTGCTTGAGCAGCACCTCCGTCTTGGTGTTGACGCTGATGGTGTTGACGGTGGTGGCGATCAGCTCGGCGATCTGGTTGAGGAAGTCCCGCTGGATCTGGGTGAACGGCTGGAAGGAGGCCAGCTCGATCACGCCGAGGACCTTCCCCTCGAAGAGGACCGGAAGGACGATCACGTGCGCGGGCGAGGCCTCACCGAGCCCGGAGGAGATCTTCAGGTAGCCGGGGGGCGCGTTGAGCTGGATGGTCCGCTTCTCCTCGGCCGCCGTCCCGATGAGGGTCTCGCCGGGCCGGAACGAGGTCGGCATGGAACCGGGCGAGTACCCGTAACTCCCGCGCATCCGCAGCTCGTACGAGCCGTCGCCCTCGCCGACCAGTTCGGCGTCGCCGTGGGCGGAGCCGGTCGGCATCGCCACGAAGAAGGCGCCGTGCTGGGCCGAGACGACCGGGGTCAGCTCGCTCATGATGAGCGAGGCGACGTCGTCGAGGTCCCGCCGGCCCTGCATGAGGCCGGAGATGCGGGCCAGGTTGCTCTTGAGCCAGTCCTGCTCGTCGTTGGCGAGGGTGGTGTCCCGCAGGTTGGCGATCATCGTGTTGATGTTGTCCTGGAGCGCCTGGATCTCGCCGGCCGCGTCCACGCCGTCGATCTTGACGTTCAGGTCGCCGCGGGTCACCGCGGTGGCGACGGCGGCGATCGCCCGCACCTGCCGGGTGAGGTTCCCTGCCATCTCGTTCACGGACTCGGTGAGGTCGCTCCAGGTGCCCTCGACGTCCCGGACCCGGGCCTGACCGCCGAGCTGCCCGTCGGTGCCCACCTCGCGGGCCACCCGGGTGACCTCCTCGGCGAAGTTCGACAGCTGGTCGACCATCGTGTTGATGGTGTTCTTCAGCTCCTGGATCTCGCCGCGGGCGTCGATGTCGATCTTCTTGGTGAGGTCACCCTTGGCGATGGCGGTGGTGACGGCGGCGATCTGCCGCACCTGGCCGGTGAGGTTGTCGGCCATCGAGTTCACCGACTCGGTCAGGTCCTTCCAGGTGCCCGAGACCCCCGGCACCCGGGCCTGGCCGCCCAGCTCGCCCTCCGTGCCCACCTCGCGGGCCACGCGCGTGACCTCGTCCGCGAAGGACGACAGGGTCGTCACCATCGTGTTGACGGTCTCGGCCAGCTCCGCGACCTCGCCGCGCGCCTCGACCGTCACCTTCTTGGTCAGGTCGCCGTTGGCGACGGCCGCCGAGACCCGGGAGATGTTCCGCACCTGACTGGTCAGGTTGTTGGCCATCAGGTTGACGTTGTCGCTGAGGTCCTTCCAGGTGCCCGTGACCCCGCGCACACGTGCCTGGCCGCCGAGGATGCCCTCCGTGCCCACCTCGCGGGCCACGCGCGTGACCTCGTCCGCGAAGTTCGACAGCTGGTCGACCATCGTGTTGACGGTCGTCACCAGCTCCAGGATCTCGCCCCGCGCGTCGACCGTGATCTTCTTCGACAGGTCGCCCATGGCGACCGCGGTCGTGACCTCGGCGATGTTCCGCACCTGGATGGTGAGGTTGTTCGCCATGCCGTTCACCGACTGGGTGAGGTCCTTCCAGGTGCCCGAGACGCCCTGCACCTCGGCCTGCCCGCCGAGGATGCCCTCGGTGCCCACCTCGCGGGCCACCCGGGTCACCTGCTCCGCGAAGTTCGACAGCTGGTCCACCATCGTGTTGAGGGTGTTCTTCAGCTCCAGGATCTCGCCGCGCGCGTCCACGTCGATCTTCTGCGACAGGTCACCGCGCGCCACCGCCGTGGCGACCTGGGCGATGTTGCGGACCTGGGTGGTGAGGTTGCCGGCCATGCCGTTCACCGAGTCGGTCAGGTCCCGCCACACACCGGCCACGCCGGGCACCTGCGCCTGCCCCCCGAGGCGCCCGTCGGTGCCCACCTCGCGGGCCACCCGCGTCACCTGGTCCGCGAACGCGGAGAGCTGGTCGACCATCGTGTTGATGGTGTTCTTCAGCTCCAGGATCTCGCCGCGCGCGTCCACGTCGATCTTCTGCGACAGGTCACCGCGCGCCACCGCCGTCGTCACCTGCGCGATCTGCCGCACCTGCGAGGTCAGGTTGCCTGCCATGAAGTTCACCGAGTCGGTGAGCTCCCGCCAGCGCCCGGAGACGCCGTCCACGCGCGCCTGGCCGCCGAGCCGGCCCTCGGTGCCCACGTCCCGGGCCATCCGGGTCACCTGGTCCGCGAAGGACGACAGCTGCGACACCATCGTGTTGACGGTGTTCTTCAGCTCCAGCATCTCCCCGGCCACGTCGACCGTGACCTTCTGCGACAGATCGCCGTTGGCCACCGCCGTCGTCACCTGCGCGATGTCACGCACCTGACCGGTCAGGTTGCGGAAGGCCGTGTTGACCGAGTCCGTGAGGTCCTTCCAGGTCCCCGCCGCGCCCGGCACCTCGGCCTGGCCGCCGAGCAGGCCCTCGACGCCGACCTCCCGGGCCACCCGGGTCACCTCGGAACCGAAGGCGGAGAGCTGGTCCACCATCGTGTTGACGGTGTTCTTCAGCTCCAGCATCTCCCCGGCCACGTCGACCGTGACCTTCTGCGACAGATCGCCGTTGGCGACCGCCGTCGTCACCTGCGCGATGTCACGCACCTGCGTGGTGATGTTCCGGAAGACCGTGTTGACCGAGTCCGTGAGGTCCTTCCAGGTCCCCGCCGCGCCCGGCACCTGCGCCTGCCCGCCGAGCAGACCCTGCGCTCCCACCTCGCCCGAGACGCGGGTCACCTCGTCCGCGAAGGTCCGCAGCGTCTCGGTCATCTGGTTGATCGTGTCCGCGAGCTGCGCGATCTCACCGCGCGCCGAGACCCGGACCTTCTGCGACAGGTCGCCGTTGGCGACGGCGGTCGTCACCTCGGCGATCCCCCTCACCTGATTGGTGAGGTTGCCCGCCATCGTGTTGACGGAGTCGGTGAGGTCCTTCCACACCCCGGCGACCCCGGCCACCTCGGCCTGACCGCCCAGCTCGCCCTCGGTGCCCACCTCGCGCGCGACCCGGGTCACCTCGGAGGAGAACGACGACAGCTGGTCCACCATCCGGTTGACGGTGTTCTTCAGCTCCAGCATCTCGCCGGCCACGTTCGCCGTGACCTTCTGCGACAGATCGCCGTTGGCGACCGCCGTCGTCACCAGCGCGATGTCCCGCACCTGGGCCGTCAGCTGGTTCGCCATGGTGTTGACCGAGTCCGTGAGGTCCTTCCACGAGCCGGACACCCCGCGCACCTGCGCCTGACCGCCCAGCTTCCCCTCGGTTCCCACCTCGACGGCGACCCTGGTCACCTCGGAGGCGAACACCGACAGCTGGTCGACGAGGTTGTTGACGGTACGCGCGACCTTCAGGAACTCGCCCCGCAGCGGCCGGACCGTCCCGTCGGAACCCTCCGACCGCAGGTCCATCCGCTGCTCCAGGTCGCCCTCGGCCACCGCCGAGAGCACCCGTCCCACCTCGGACACCGGCCGGGCCAGGTCGTCGACGAGCGCGTTCGCGGCCTCGATCGCCGCCGCCCACGCCCCCTCGCTGGCCCCGGCCTCCAGGCGCTCGGACAGCTTGCCCTCGCGCCCGACCACCCGCCGTACCCGCGACAGCTCCCCCGTCACGTGCATCTGCCGGTCCGCGACCTCGTTGAACACGGCGGAGATCTCCGCCATGACCCCGTCGCCGGACACCGTGAGCCGCCTGCGGAAGTTCCCGTCCCGCATCGACACCAGCGCGGAGAGCAACCGCTCCAGCGCCGCGGCGTCCACCTGGACCGTCCCCCCACGGGAACGCCCGCCCCTCGCGCGCGTACCGTTGCCTCCGCCGCGACGCGCCGCCGTGCCAGACTCCACCGTGTCCCTCCCGAAAGGGGTCGACCGTACCGCTCCGGCTCTGCCGGTAGCCTGCCCAGTGTTTCACCGTGGCCGAACCAGGCGATAACAGTTCGGCAGCTTCGACGGCGTCCCTACCCCTGAGGGACGGAATCAGCGGTGACCGGCATCCGCTCGGACAGCGAAGGTAAGTAACCTGGCATCCGGCTGTCCAGCCGCCCCGGTCCGCCCGGCGGGGACGGTGTGGTGCGCGCACGACCACCGGGCAGCGGGAAGGACAGACCGAGCATGGCAGAGCCGGGCGTCGAGACGCGTACGAGGAGTGCTGTGATCACCGCGCGGGCGACTGCCAGCTTCGAGCCCGTCGGGCGGTCCGTCGCGGCCGCACGGGCCTTCGTCCGGGACACCCTCCAGGGCTGGGGACACCCCGAACTGGTGGACGACGCCGTCGTCCTCACCAGCGAGCTCGTCACCAATGCCGTCATCCACGCCGGCACCGCCGCCGACGTGCTCTGCCTGCGCTCCGACGACAGCGTCCGCGTCGAGGTCTCCGACCGCTACCCCGAGCGCGAGATCCCGGTCCAGAGCGGCCGCACCCTCGCGTCGCCCGACCGCGAGAACGGCCGCGGCCTGCTGCTCTGCGCCGCCCTCGCCCACCGCTGGGGCGTCGACTACTCCCCCACCCGCAAGCACGTCTGGTTCCACCTCGACCTCCCGCAGCGCCCGGTCGGCACCCGCTCCGCCGGCCCCGTCCTGCCCGACGCCCTCCTCCCGGTCGCCGACAGCCGCGTCCGCGTCGCCGTCGTCCAGATCGACCGCGGCGGCACGATCACCGCCTGGAACGAGGACGCCGGGGAACTCTTCGGGTACGCCTCCGAGCAGGTCACCGGCAAGCCCCTGGGCGACCTCGCCGCCTGGCCCCACACCCCCGGCACCGGCACCGGCCTCGCCGAGGCCCTGCGCCTCTCCCGCTGGGAGGGCAGCTACGGCATCCGCTGCGCCGACGGCCGGGTCGTCCCCGTCTACGCCTCGCACCTGCGGGTCCGCGACTCCCAGGGCGAGCCCTCCACGGTCTGCCTCCTGGTCCGCGAGCACGAGCGGGCGGTCCTGCAGACCCCGCAGCGCCCCGCGGCCGACCCCGGCGCCGAGAACCGCTCCGCCGACCCCTTCGAGGTCTTCATCGGCTCCCCGGCCCCCGACGACCTCGACGGCCTGCTCCAGCGCACGGTCGAGCGCGCCCGCGACATGCTCGACGGCGACGCCGCCTTCCTCCTCCTCGCCACGGACGACGAGACGGAGCTGGAGGTACGGGCCACCACCGGCCTCCCGGCCGCCCGCCAGCGCTTCGCGCGCGTGCCCGTCGAGACCGGCGCCAGCCGGTACGGCTCCGCCCGGATGCCCGCCGTCCACGAGGACCTGGCCGCCGTCCCCGGAGCCGTCCCGCTCCTGGAGGACACCGGCATGCGCTCGGTGGTCACCGTCCCCCTCAAGGTCGAGGGCCGCCTCACCGGCTCCCTGGGCGTGGCCGCCGAGGCCGCGAACCGCTACTCGAACGAGGAGGCGCTCCGCCTCCAGTTCGCCGCCGACCGCATCGCCCTGGCCGTGGAGTCCGCCCGCCTCGGCGAGCTGGAGCGCCTGCGCCGCGGCTCCCTCAGCTTCCTCGTCGAGGCCTCCGACCTCCTGGCCGGCACCCTCGACCGCGACCAGACCCTGGCCCTGATGGCCCAGATGACGGTCCCCACCCTCGCGACCTGGTGCGCGGTCTACACGATCGCCGACCAGTCCTCAGACCCGTACCTCTCGTACGTGCTCCACGAGGACGAGGACCGCATCGACGGCCTCAAGGAGCTGCTCTCCTCGATCGCGCCGCCCGACCCGGTGCCGACGCCCGGCGCCCGGGTCTGGACCGCGCCGGGCGACGCCGCCCACCGGGCCGCACTCACCGCCTCGGTCCACGCCCTCGACCACCCGTCGAGCCCGCTCTCGCCGGGCATCGACGCCACGCTGGCCACGGCGAGCACGGTCGCCGGCGAGACGGTCGTCCTGCCCCTGGTGGCCCGGAACAGGGTCATCGGCATGCTGACGCTCGGCAGGCCCTCCGAGGACCACTTCCGCCAGGAGATCCTGGAGCTCGCCGAGGACCTGTCCCGCCGGGCCGCCCTGGCCCTGGACAACGCCCGCCTCTACTCGGAGCGCGTGGCCATCAGCCAGTCCCTCCAGCGCAGCCTGCTGCCGCCCGGCCTCCCCGAGATCCCGGGCGTCGAAGTCGACGTCATCTACCGCGCGGCCGGCGAGGGCAACGAGGTCGGCGGCGACTTCTACGACCTCTTCCCGATCAGCGACGGCGCGTACGGATTCGCCATCGGCGACGTCTGCGGTACGGGCCCGGAGGCGGCCGCCGTCACCGGCCTGGCCCGCCACGCCCTGCGCCTCCTGGCCCGCGAGGGCCTGGGCGGCCCGGCGGTCCTGGAGCGCCTGAACGCGGCGATCCTCGACGAGGGCGCCCGCAGCCGCTTCCTCACCCTCCTGTACGGCGAGATGCGCCCGCAGGAGGACGGCTCCGCGATCCTCAAGGTCGTCTGCGCCGGCCACCCGCTGCCCCTGCGCCTCAGCCAGGACGGCACGGTCCGCCCCGCGGCCGAACCGCAGCCGCTCCTGGGCGTCATGGACGAGCTGGAGCTCTACGAGGAGACGGTCACGCTCGACCCGGGCGACGTCCTCCTGTGCGTCACGGACGGCGTCACGGAGCGCCGCGAGGGCTCCCGCATGCTGGGCGACGACGGCCTCGCCGACGTCCTCAAGACCTGTACGGGCCTGACGGCCGGCGCGGTCGCGGCCCGCGTCCTGCGCGCGGTCGAACGCTTCGCCCAGGCCCCGGCCTCCGACGACATGGCCATCCTCGCGATGCGCCTCCGCGAACCGGACGACCGCTGACGCCAAGGCGCCTTCCCGCACGGGGGAAGGCGCCTTTCACACGCCCTCCTCCGGGAACGCAAAAAGGCCCCCGCCAAGAGGCGGGGGCCTTTTCATGTGGAGCCCTTTAACGGAATCGAACCGTTGACCTTCTCCTTACCATGGAGACGCTCTACCGACTGAGCTAAAAGGGCAGGTGTTCGGCGGTGTCCTACTCTCCCACAGGGTCCCCCCTGCAGTACCATCGGCGCTGAAAGGCTTAGCTTCCGGGTTCGGAATGTAACCGGGCGTTTCCC
>NZ_JNXJ01000050.1:0-42443 GCF_000716625.1 Streptomyces bikiniensis
CGCTCCACCCGCCCCCTCCTCCTCGCCCTCGGCGGCTACGCCGCCACCCGCGTGATCGGTCTCGTCGTCCTCGCGACCGCCGCCGCCGCGACCGGCGAGGACGGGCTGCACCGGCTCAAGGGCCGCTGGGACTCCGTCTGGTACGTGCGGATCGCCGAGCACGGCTACGGGTACGAGACCGTCCTCCCTAACGGTGACGTCCACTCCGACCTGGCCTTCTTCCCGCTCCTCCCGCTCCTGGAGCGCGGCCTGTCCGCCCTACTGCCCCTCGACGCGGCCGGCGCCGGGCTCCTCGTCTCCTGGACCGCCGGTCTCGTCGCCGCCTGGGGGATCTTCACGTGCGGCGCCCACGCCTTCGGGCCGCGGACCGGCGTCCTGCTCGCCGTCCTGTGGGGCGTGTACCCGACCGCGTTCGTGCAGTCCATGGCGTACACGGAGACCCTCTTCACCGCCCTCGCCGCCTGGTCCCTGTACGCGGTCCTGCGCGACCGCTGGATTCTCGCCGGCCTCCTCTGCGCCGCCGCCGGGCTCACCCGCCCCACCGCCGCCGCCCTGATCGCCGCCCTCGGGACCGCCGCCCTCGCCGCCCTCGTACGGGACCGCCGGCTGCCCGCGCGGACGCTGGCCGGCGTGCTGCTCGCGCCCCTGGGCTGGCTCGGGTACATCGTGTACGTGGGGGTACGGGAGGACAGCCCCACCGCCTACTTCGAGGTCCAGGCCGCCTGGGGCAACTCCATCGACGGCGGCCTCGCGCTCGCCCGGTTCGTCGCGGGCCTGCCCTGGCCCGCCGCCCTCGGCCTGACCGCGGCCCTCGCCCTGCTCGGCGGGCTCGTCGCCCTCTGCGTACGGCAGCGGCAGCCCCTGCCCCTGCTCGTGTACACGATCGGCGTCGTCCTCGTCTCCCTCGTCGGCG
This sequence comes from Streptomyces bikiniensis, assembly GCF_000716625.1. Classification (NCBI taxonomy): domain Bacteria; kingdom Bacillati; phylum Actinomycetota; class Actinomycetes; order Kitasatosporales; family Streptomycetaceae; genus Streptomyces; species Streptomyces bikiniensis. The sequence goes on from NZ_JNXJ01000050.1 coordinate 914, forward strand.
CCGCCTACTTCGGCTCCCGGCCGCGCCTGATGATGCCCGCGTTCGGCCTGTTGCTCCCGCCCGCCGCGGCCCTCGCGCGCCTCCGGCCCCGCACCGCCGTCCCGGTCCTCGCCGGCCTCGCCCTCGCCTCCGCCGCGTACGGCGCCTTCACCCTCCTGGGGTCGGGGCCTCCGTAGGACCTCCCCGCCCCGGACCCTCCGTGAGGTCCACGCGCACGCGTACCCCCGCCCCCACCCCCCACCCCGCCAGCGCGCCCGCCTCCGCCTCCAGGACGTGCCGGGCGCGCGGCCGGACCATGCCCAGCCGGCCCGGCCGCATCGTGACCACGGACAGGACACGGAACGAGCGGTCCAGGTACGCCACGTCGATCGCGAACCGCATCCCGAAGGTGTGCACGCTGTTCGTCCGGACGATCAGCAGCGCCCCCGCCACCCCGTCACGGCCGAGCAGCCCCCGCCGCCGCGCCCGGTACGACGCCGCCACCTCCAGGGGAACCTCCGCTGGTCCCCCCGGCACCACCAGCGACCCCGCCCCGTCCGTCCATTTCCCCATGCGCCAGACCGTAGTCCCTTCCTCTCTCTAGGGTCTGCCCGTGGACGTCTCGCTGCTGATCGCCTTCGCCGCCCTGTGGGGCGCCGCCACCGGGCTGCTCGTCCCGCGGGCCGCCCACCGGCTCTCCGTGGAGCCGGAGGAGCCGTGGCGGGACCGCTGCCCCGCCGGGCACGTGTTCGCGGGCCCCGCGGGCGGCTGGCTCGGCGGGCCCGGCCGGGGGGAGTGCGCGACCGCCGCCCCGCTCGCGACCCCGCTGCTCACCGCCCTGGTCTGCGCCGCGCTCGCCGCCGCCACCGGCACGCCCCGGCCCGAACTGGCGGTCTGGCTGCTCGCCGCCCCCTTCGCCGTCCTCCTCGCCCGGGTCGACGCCCGCGTCCACCGGCTCCCGGACGGACTGACCCTGCCGCTCGCCGCCGCCCTGCCGCTGCTCCTCGGGGCCGCCGAGCTCCTCCCGCACGACGCCGGGTCCTGGCTCCACGCGCTGCTCGGCGCGCTCGCCCTCGGCGGCGGCTACCTGGTGCTCTTCCTGGTCAACCCGAGCGGCCTCGGCTTCGGGGACGTGAAGCTGGCGCTCCCGCTGGGCGCGGCCCTGGGCTGGTACGGCTGGGGGGTCCTCTTCGCCGGGGCGTTCGCCGGCTTCCTCGCCGGCGCGGTGTACGGCCTCGGTCTGGTCCTGCTCCGGCGGGCCGACCGCTCCTCCGCGATCCCCTTCGGCCCCTCCATGCTCGCGGGCGGACTGCTCGGCCTCCTCCTCGGCGCGTTCACCGCCGTCCCGTGAGGGACCGTCCCCGCGTCAACGTCGCGCCCCCGCCGCCCGGTCCCCCCTGGGAGGGACGGAACCCCGCCGCCACGCCGGGGCGTAAACCCGCCACGGAGCCCCACAGCCCTTGTCCCGCCCGGGATCCGGGGATGTGCGGGCGGGACTTCGGGCGCGCGTGGCGCGCGGGACGACTAATGAAGGGTTATGGTGGAAACCCCCCCTCGGGCCGGTCCGTATCCCCCCCACGGACCGGCCCGTTTTTCGTCTCCGGCCAGGTGACGTCTTTCGTCCCCGGCCAGGTGACGTCAGCCGGGGGACGTCAGCCGGGCGACGTCAGCCCCGGCCGGCCCAGATGTTCGTGCCCGCCGTGTCCACCGCGAACGAGTCGATCTCCGCCAGCTCCCCGTCCGTCAGGGGAGCGCCGCCGAGCGCGGCCACGTTCTCCTCCAGCTGGGCGACGCTGGACGCGCCGATCAGCGCCGAGGTCATCCGCGGGTCCCGCAGCACCCACGCCAGCGCCAGCTGCGCCAGGGACTGCCCGCGCCGCTCCGCGATGTCCGCGAGGCCGCGCAGGCGCCGCAGCACCTCGTCGGAGAGCAGGTTCGGGTCGAGGGACTTGCCCTGGGTGGCCCGCGAGCCCTCCGGGATGCCCTTCAGGTACTTGTTGGTGAGCAGGCCCTGCGCCAGCGGCACGAAGGAGATGCAGCCCATGCCGGCCGCCTCCAGGGTGTCGAGCAGCCCGTCCTCCTCGGTCCAGCGGTTGATCATCGAGTACGAGGGCTGGTGGATCAGGGCCGGGACGCCCATCTCCTTCAGGAGCCGCGCGGCCTCGGCGGTCTGCTCGCTGTTGTAGGAGGAGACGCCGACGTACAGCGCCTTGCCCTGCTGGACGGCGGAGGCCAGGGCCCCCATCGTCTCCTCCAGCGGGGTCTCCGGGTCGAAGCGGTGCGAGTAGAAGATGTCGACGTGGTCGAGGCCCATCCGGCTCAGGGAGGCGTCGAGCGAGGACAGCAGGTACTTGCGGGAACCCCACTCGCCGTACGGGCCGGGGTGCATCAGATAACCGGCCTTGGTCGAGATGACCAGCTCGTCCCGGTAGGGGGCGAAGTCCTGGGCGAAGAGCTTGCCGAAGTTCAGCTCGGCCGAGCCGGGCGGCGGCCCGTAGTTGTTCGCCAGGTCGAAGTGGGTGACGCCCAGGTCGAAGGCGCGGCGCAGGATCGCGCGCTGCGAGTCGAGCGCGCGGTCGTCGCCGAAGTTGTGCCAGAGGCCGAGGGAGACCGCCGGGAGCTTGAGTCCGCTGCGGCCCGTGCGGCGGTACTCCATGGTGTCGTAGCGGTCCGCGGAAGCGCGGTACGGGGAGGAATCAGTCACGTATCTCTGCTTATCACGGACTTGTGACCGTCCCGGACTGGGAGCCCGCAGCCCCCGCGCAGTAGTGTGGCCGCCTGCGGACCGCCGATGCCTGGGGTCCGTCGCTGCACAGAGGGGTAAAGAACGGTGAACCTGCGCGACCTGGTGTACGGGCTCTACGCACGCCGGGTGGAGGGCCGTCTCGACCACGCCCAGGTGCCCAAGCACATCGGGGTCATCCTCGACGGGAACCGGCGCTGGGCCAAGGCGTCCGGCGGGACCCCCGAGCAGGGACACAAGGCCGGCGCGGACAAGATCCAGGAGCTGCTCGGCTGGTGCGCCGAGACCGACGTCGAGGTCGTCACGCTCTGGATGCTCTCCACGGACAACCTGAACCGGCCCGAGGAGCAGCTCGTCCCGCTGCTCGGCATCATCGAGAACGCCGTGCGCGCGCTCGCCGCCGACGGCCGCTGGCGGGTCCACCACGTCGGCACGATGGACCTGCTGCCCGCCCGCACCCAGTCCGTCCTGAAGGAGGCCCAGGAGGCCACCCAGGAGAACACGGGGATACTCGTGAACGTCGCCGTCGGCTACGGCGGCCGCCAGGAGATCGCCGACGCGGTCCGCTCCCTGCTCCTGGAGCACGCCGAGCGGGGCACGAGCTTCGAGGAGCTCGCCGAGATCGTCGACGTCGAGCACATCTCCGAGCACCTCTACACGCGCGGCCAGCCCGACCCGGACCTGGTGATCCGCACCAGCGGCGAGCAGCGGCTCTCCGGTTTCATGCTCTGGCAGAGCGCCCACTCCGAGTACTACTTCTGCGAGGTCCACTGGCCGGCCTTCCGCAAGGTCGACTTCCTGCGGGCGCTGCGCGACTACGCCGCCCGGCACCGGCGCTACGGGACCTGACGCACTCCCGCCACCCCGGTCGGAACCGATCACCTCGTGTTCACGAACACGTCGTCATATGCCATGGCATGGCAGAGCTCGTTCGAGGGCATATCCCTGGTGAAGTGAGCGGCACGGAGACCGCCACCCGGGAGGCCCCTTGCACCAGGACGACCGTGCGGGACACGCACGGGAGACGTGGAGGGCCGTGGTTCGGCCCGCGCACCGTGGCCCGAACCCGGTCCCATCCCGCAGCGACACCGGTTCCGTCGCGCCCCGACCTCGCAAGGGTCTTCAGAGGGGGTCTGTCCTTCCGTGGTGACCAGCACGAAGCGCCGCCTTTCCGACCGGCGCACCTATGTTCTCGACACCAGCGTCCTGCTGGCCGACCCCAACGCCGTGTCCCGTTTCGAGGAGCACGAGGTGGTGCTCCCGATCGTCGTGGTCACGGAGCTGGAGGCCAAGCGGCACCATCCGGAGCTCGGCTACTTCGCCCGGCAGGCCCTGCGCCTGCTCGACGACTTCCGGGTCCGGTACGGACGCCTCGACGCCCCCCTCCCCATCGGGGACCTGGGCGGCACCCTGCGTGTCGAACTCAACCACTCCGACCCCGGCGTGCTGCCCGCCGGCTACCGGTTGGGGGACAACGACTCACGGATCCTCGCGGTCGCGCGGAACCTCCAGGCCGAGGGGTACGACGTCACGGTCGTCTCCAAGGACCTGCCGCTGCGCATCAAGGCCTCCTCGGTCGGGCTCCTCGCCGAGGAGTACCGGGCCGAGCTCGCCATCACGGACGCCAACGGCTGGACCGGCATGTCCGACCTCGCCCTCTCCGCCGACCAGGTGGACCTGCTCTACGACCAGGAGACGCTGTACGTGCCGGAGGCCGCCGAGCTCCCGGTCCACACCGGCCTGGTGCTCCAGTCCGAGCGCGGCAAGGCGCTCGGCCGGGTCACCGCCGAGGGGAACGTGCGGCTCGTCCGGGGCGACCGGGAGGCCTTCGGGCTGCGCGGCCGCAGCGCCGAGCAGCGGATCGCGCTCGACCTGCTCCTCGACCCGGACGTCGGCATCATCTCCATGGGCGGCCGGGCCGGCACCGGCAAGTCCGCGCTCGCGCTCTGCGCGGGCCTGGAGGCGGTCCTGGAGCGCCGGCAGCACCAGAAGGTGATGGTCTTCCGCCCGCTGTACGCGGTCGGCGGCCAGGAGCTGGGCTACCTGCCGGGCAGCGAGGCCGAGAAGATGAGCCCGTGGGCACAAGCCGTCTTCGACACGCTGTCCTCGGTCGCGAGCCGCGAGGTCGTCGAGGAGGTGCTCGGCCGGGGGATGCTGGAGGTCCTGCCGCTCACCCACATCCGGGGCCGCTCCCTCCACGACGCCTTCGTCATCGTGGACGAGGCCCAGTCCCTGGAGCGGAACGTCCTGTTGACCGTTCTGTCCCGGATCGGGGCGAATTCGCGGGTCGTGCTCACCCATGACGTCGCCCAGCGCGACAACCTCCGGGTGGGCCGGTACGACGGAGTCGTCGCCGTGGTCGAGAAACTGAAGGGGCATCCGCTCTTCGCCCACGTCACCCTCACCCGCTCCGAGCGCTCCCCGATCGCCGCGCTCGTGACGGAGATGCTGGAGGACGTTCAGATCTGACCGTTTCGTACCTTTGTGTACGCGTACGGCAGTTGGCGCCGCCCGGCAGAGCGCAGGAGCTTAGCCGGGCGGCGCCGCCGTGTCCGCCACATCCGCCAAAACACCTGCTCCATTCGCGATGTGAGCTTTCACACGCAACACAGAATTGCCTTGCGGCATCGCCGTCCGGCAAAGTCTTGCTTCCGTCAGGCCCCGCGTACGGCACCCGTGCACCCCCAGGGGAGCGCACCGCACAACTCAACAGACGCCGCCGTACGCCGCCCACAGCACCACGGGCCCGTGTCTCCTGTGACCCCGTACGTCGGAGACCAGTGCCAGGGGCAAGATTTCGCCCGTGTGGTCACCTGTGCGGGCGATGCTGGAAGGAAACCGTGTGAGCCGGATCTCGGTCCGGGGATTCGCGGTGGCTTCGGCCACTGCGGTCACCACCGTCGGCGCCGTCGTCGGCGTCGCCTCGGGCAACGCCGCGCAGCCCGCCGACGACAACTTCGAGGCCGCCGCCGCCGACACCACGCTGCTCGCGGACATCCCCGCGGGCGAGCAGGCGCAGGTGCAGGTCTCGTCCCTCGCGGAGCAGGCCTCCGTCCAGGCCGCCGCGGCCGACACGGCCGCGAAGAAGTCCGCGGAGGAAGCGGCCCGCATCCGCGCCGCCAAGGACGCCGAGGCCAAGAAGGAAGCGGCCGTCAAGGCCGAGGCGGAGGCCAAGGCCAAGGCCCAGGCCGAGAAGGAGCGCAAGGCGAAGGAGGAGGCCGAGCGCGCCAGCCGCTCCGCGACCCGCGACGTCTCGTCCTTCACCGCCCAGGCCTCCTACACCATCGCCGAGGTCAAGGCGATCGCCCGCCAGATGGTCCCGGCCTCCCAGTTCCAGTGCTTCAGCACCATCGTGGACCACGAGTCCAGCTGGAACTACCGCGCCACGAACCCCTCCTCCGGCGCCTACGGCCTCGTCCAGGCCCTGCCCGGCACCAAGATGAGCTCGGCCGGCGCCGACTGGCGGACCAACCCCGCCACCCAGATCAAGTGGGGCCTCAACTACATGAACGACCGCTACGGCAGCCCGTGCGACGCCTGGGCCTTCTGGGAGAACAACCACTGGTACTAGTACCGGTTCCCGACCCCGCGGAGCCCCTCGCCGTCCCACGGTGAGGGGCTCTTCGCGCGCGGGCGTGTAGGTTCGGGGATCCACGGGCACCCGGGGAGCTACCGGGAAGAGCGGGCGGGGGAAGAGGGAAGAACATGTCGAGAGTGCCAGGGTGGCTGAACCGGCTGGGCGAGGGCCTGAGCCGCGTCGGCCGACGACTCGACGAGCGCAGGGCCGAGGCGGAACGGGACGACGAACCCGACCAGCCGTACGGGAGAACCGGCGGGGCCGCCCCCGCACGGCCCGAGACCGCCCCGGACACCCTCGCACCCCTCCCTCCCGAGCCGCGGAACGCGCCCGCGGAACCCGGCCTCTCCGTCCCCGCGCCCCCCTCGTACGCGCCGGCCGTCGCCGCCCGCCCCGATCCCGCCGCCGCGATCCCCTGGGGCATGCGCGTGGCCGCCGAGGCGGGCTGGCGCCTGCTCGTCCTCGCCGGGACGGTCTGGGTCCTGATGAAGGTGATCAGCTCCGTACAGCTGGTCGTCCTCGCGTTCGTCGCCGCGCTCCTCGTCACCGCCCTGCTCCAGCCCACCGTGGCCATGCTGCGCCGCAAGGGCCTGCCCCGCGGCCTCGCCACCGCCGTCACCGCCGTCTCCGGCTTCGTCGTGATGGGCCTGGTCGGCTGGTTCGTGGTCTGGCAGGTCATGGACAACATCGACAACCTGTCCGACCAGGTCAAGGACGGCATCGAGGAGCTCAAGCGCTGGCTCCTCAACAGCCCCTTCCACGTGACCGAGCAGCAGATCAACGGCATCGCCAAGAACCTCAGCGACTCCGTCGGCGCCAACGCCGAGCAGATCACCCAGGTCGGCCTCCAGGGCGTCACGGTCGTCGTCGAGACGATGACCGGCATCCTCCTCGCCATGTTCTCGACGCTCTTCCTGCTGTACGACGGGAAGAAGGTCTGGGAGTGGACGCTCAGGCTGGTGCCCGCCCAGGCCCGGCCGGGCGTCGCGGGCGCCGGGCCGCGCGCCTGGCGCACCCTCACCGCCTACGTGCGGGGCACGGTCCTCGTCGCCCTCATCGACGCCGTCTTCATCGGCATCGGCCTCTACTTCCTCGACGTGCCGATGGCCGTGCCGCTCGCCGTCTTCATCTTCCTCTTCGCCTTCATCCCGCTGGTCGGCGCCGTGGTCTCCGGCGCCCTCGCCGTCGTCGTCGCCCTCGTCACCAACGGGGTGTTCACCGCCCTGATGGTGCTCGTCGTCGTCCTCGCCGTGCAGCAGATCGAGGGCCACGTCCTCCAGCCGTTCATCCTCGGCCGCGCGGTGCGGGTCCACCCGCTGGCCGTCGTCCTCGCGGTCGCCGCCGGCGGCCTGACCGCCGGCATCGGCGGCGCCGTCGTCGCCGTCCCGCTGGTCGCCGTCGCCAACACGGCGGTCGGCTACCTGCGCGCGTACAGCACCGAGCAGGCCCTGCGCAGCACGCCGGAGCCGCGCGGGGCGACCGCGTACGAAGTGGCCCCGACGCCGGCCCCGGGCGCGGCGCGGGGCGAGCGGGAGGACGCGTGATCTCGGAACCGGAGCTGGTGGGCGGCACGGGCTTCGAACCGCCCGAGGTGCTCACCGAGGCCCGGCCGCCCCGGGCCCGCCGGCCCTGGCCGTGGGCGCTCGGCGGCGCGGTGCTCGCCTCGGCGGTCTGGGGCGCCGGGCTCTACGCGTACGAGCGGGGGAAGCCGGCGGGGCCGGACCTCGCCGGGTACCGGCACGTGGAGGACCTCTGCGGGGCGGCGCGCCTCGCGGCGCTCGCCGGCGTCCTGGGCGAGCGGCGGGAGGACCGCACCCCGCCCGTGGTGAACGAACCGGCGATCAGCGAGACGGGGTGCGAGGCCGGCTTCGGTCCGCCGGAGGCCGAACAGACCGTCGGCATCACGTACACCCTGCACAAGGTGGTCGACCCGGGGCCGGAGTTCGAGGCGCGGGCGCGGCAGTCCGGCTTCCTCGCGGAGGTCGACGGCATCGGTGAGCAGGCCTTCTTCGACGACATGGAGGAGGAGGGCGGCCGGCTCCGGGTCCTCGACGGACAGGCCGAGTTCCAGATCGGCATCCACCGGCAGAGCCACGGGCCGAACGGGGAGCCGGTCCCGTCCGGACCGCTGATCGACCTCTCCGGGATCGAGGTCCCGATGACGCAGGACCTGCTCGCCCTGATGGCCGGGCTCAAGAAGTGACGGAAGGGCCCCGGGGCGGAAAGCCCCGGGGCCCTTCTCGTACGGTGCGCGGTCAGGCCTGCTCGGCGAGGACCGCTTCCGCGTCGAGGGTGACGCCGACCGCCTGGATCACGGCGGCGATCTTGACGGCCTCCTGGATGGTGGCGCGGTCGAGACCGGACTGGCGCAGGACCTGCTCGTGCGAGTCCAGGCACTGGCCGCAGCCGTTGATCGCGGAGACGGCCAGCGACCACAGCTCGAAGTCGACCTTCTCCACGCCCGGGTTGCCGATGACGTTCATCCGCAGACCGGCGCGCAGCGTCCCGTACTCGGGGTCCGACAGGAGGTGCCGGGTCCGGTAGAAGACGTTGTTCATCGCCATGATCGCGGCGGCGGACTTGGCGGCCTGGTACGCCTCGGGCTTCAGGTTCTCCCGGGCCTCCGGCTCCAGTTCCCTGAGCACCTTCGGCGAGCGCGAGGCGATCGCGCAGGCGAGGACGGTGCCCCACAGCTGCTGCTGCGGGAGGTCGCTGTTGCCGATGACCGAGCCCAGGTTGAGCTTCAGGTCCTTGGCGAAGTCCGGTATGGCGGCCTTGAGTTCATCGAGAGCCATGTCGGATCACTCGCCCGAGAGGAGCTTGACGGGGTCGAGCGTGGTCTCGCCCTTGTTCCAGTTGCACGGGCACAGCTCGTCGGTCTGCAGGGCGTCCAGGACCCGCAGGACCTCCTTGGGGTTACGGCCGACGGAGCCGGCGGTCACCATAGTGAACTGGATCTCGTTGTTCGGGTCCACGATGAAGACGGCGCGCTGGGCGAAGCCGTCCTCGCCCTCGACGCCGCAGTCCCGCATCAGCTCGTGCTTGGAGTCCGCGAGCATCGGGAAGGGCAGGTCGCGCAGGTCGTCGTGGTCCTTGCGCCAGGCGTGGTGCACGAACTCGGAGTCGCCGGAGACGCCGAGGATCTGGGCGTCGCGGTCCGCGAACTCGTCGTTCAGCTTGCCGAACGCGGCGATCTCGGTCGGACAGACGAAGGTGAAGTCCTTCGGCCAGAAGAACACCACGCGCCACTTGCCCTCGTAGGACTTGTGGTCGATCTGCTCGAACTCCTTGCCGCTCTCCAGCGACACGCAGGCGGTCAGGTCGTAGGTGGGGAACTGGTCACCGACAGTGAGCACGCGCTCTCCTTGCAGCAGGGAAACACCCTTTTTGAGGGGTTTCCATGAGGGTTGGACGGATCCACAGCATGGCACGGAGTGCATTGATCAGTGAAATAGCTAGAGTGGGTCGTGTTGATCGAAGGTGGTTATCAGTGGCATCCCCGTACAGCCCTCCGCACGTCCCGCACCGCACCAAGCAGCCCAGCCTCTCCCAGCTCAGAGCGTTCGCGGCGGTCGCCGAGCATCTGCACTTCCGTGACGCGGCGGCCGCCATCGGCATGAGCCAGCCCGCGCTCTCGGGCGCGGTTTCGGCACTCGAAGAGGCACTCGGTGTCCAGCTCCTGGAGCGTACGACGCGGAAGGTGCTGCTCTCGCCCGCCGGGGAGCGGCTCGCGGTGCGGGCGCGGACGGTCCTGGACGCGGTGGCCGGGCTGATGGAGGAGGCGGAGGCGGCCCGGGCCCCGTTCACCGGGGCGCTGCGGCTCGGGGTGATCCCGACCGTCGCCCCCTATCTGCTGCCGACCGTCCTGCGCCTGGTCCACCGGCGCTACCCGGAGCTCGACCTCCAGGTCCACGAGGAGCAGACCTCCTCGCTCCTGGAAGGGCTCGCCGCCGGACGGCTCGACCTGCTCCTGCTCGCCGTGCCGCTCGGGGTGCCCGGCGTCACCGAAGTGCCCCTCTTCGACGAGGACTTCGTCCTGGTCGCCCCGGCCGGGCACCCGCTGGCCGGACGGGACGACATCCCGCGCGAGGCCCTGAAGGAGCTGCGGCTGCTGCTCCTGGACGAGGGGCACTGCCTGCGCGACCAGGCCCTCGACATCTGCCGCGAGGCCGGGCGCGCGGACGGCGCCGAGGTCACCACCACCGCGGCCGGCCTCGCCACCCTGGTCCAGCTCGTCGCCGGCGGCCTCGGAGTGACCCTGCTGCCGCGCACCGCCGTCACGGTCGAGACCGTCCGCAACACCGCCCTGGGGACGGGCCGCTTCGCCGAACCGGCCCCCTCGCGCCGGATCGCCCTCGCGATGCGGACGGGCGCGGCCCGGCAGGCCGAGTTCGAGGAGCTGGCGCGGGCGCTGCGGGGAGCGATGGAGGAGCTGCCGGTACGCGTGGTGGGCGGCGGTTCCTGAGACCCCCCGGCATCAGGAACCGCCGCCCGTACCCGTACGCGCGACCGGCTTCGTACGTGCGGTCGACGGGTTACTCCGTGCGCAGCCCGTCCGCGCGCATCAGCCGCCACAGGGCCGGCAGGCTCAGCAGCGTCACCAGCGCGATCAGGGCGGCGCCGATGCCGACCACGGGCAGGAACACCCACCAGTCCTGGACCTGTTGCCCGCCCGCCTTCAGCAGGACGACCCCGAGGCCGAGCCCGCCCGCCACGGCGAGCGCGAGGCCGAGGGCGATCGGCACCGCCGTCTGCCACAGCACCGACCAGCTCAGGGTCGAGCGGCGGGTGCCGAAGGCGACGAGCGAGGAGAGCAGCCGCTTGCGGTCCCTGAGCTGTTCCAGGGTGGTGACCAGGAGCGAGGCCGCCACCAGGAGCATCGTCAGGGTGGAGCCGACGAGGATGCCGGTGCGGACGCTGGAGAAGGCCGCGTCGACCTCGGTGTCCTTCAGGTCCTTCACCCAGGCGGTCGGGTCGATCGCCGCCGCCGTGTTCCGCGCGCGGTCGGCGGCGTCGGGCACGGCCGGGTCGAGCCGGATCACGCTCTGCGCGTAGGACTCGCCGAGCAGGCCCGTGTCGACCGCCGACGGGGTGGCGAGGACGCCGTACTGGTACATGCCCGTCGGGTCGGGGCGGGAGTCCACGGTCTTCGTGCCGGCGGGGAGCTTCCACAGCGGCGGCGGGGCGTCCGCGGGCCGCCCCTCCGGCCCGTCCTCCGGCGGGTGCGGGTCGCGCAGGGCGACCGTGGCGCCCGCCCGGGCGACCGCGGTGATCCGCTCGTCGTCCGGGCCGCCCTGCGCGCCGTGCGCGAGGACGACGAAGACGTCGCCGTCCCGGCAGGCGGGCAGGGCGGCGAACTCCCGGAGGGAGGCGCAGTCGCCGACCCGGAGCGGCGTCGCCGGGGCGGAGTCCCTGCCCTTCTCCAGGGGACCGGGCCGCCAGGCGTGCGCCTCGACGACGGACATCGCCTCGGCGACGCCCTCGGTCCGCGCGAAGCGGGCGTTGATGGCGCGGGCCTCGTCGAAGGTCTTCCCGTGGACGCCGAAGGCGATCTGGGCGCGGGACGAATCCCCGCCGGTCGGCAGCGTGAAGTCCTTCTCCATCGCCTGGAAGAGCATCTGGAGCGCGATGGCGCCGGTGGCCGCGACGACGATGCCGCTGACCGCGCGGGCCGCCGTGCCGCTGCTCAGCTGGAGCCTGCGGACGGCCAGCTGCCAGGCCACCGGGCCCGTGTGCAGCCGTTTCACCCCGGCCTCGACCAGCCACGGGAGCAGCGTGGTCAGACCGATCAGGAAGAGGACGGTGCCGGTCACGACGGGCACGGTGTCGATGCTGGTCTCGGTCACCGAGACCCGGCCCATGAGCGGGACGAGCAGGGCGGCGCCGGCCGCCAGGAGCAGCAGCCGCCACCACAGCCGGCGGCGGCGCGGCGCGGAGGCCCGGACGACGCCGAGCGGTTCGATCGCCACCCCGCGCAGCGCGACGAGGGTGACCACGACCGAGGCGACCGGGACGGTCACGAGGGCGAGGGCGGCGAGGGCGGGCAGCGGTACGACGTCGGAGGGGAAGGCGTTGACGTCCCAGATGGTGAAGGAGCCGGCGAACTGCCGGGCCACCGCGAAGAGTCCGGCGCCGACCAGGAGGCCGAGGAGCGCGCCCGCCAGGGACTCGCCGGCCGCGATCCGCCGGGTCATGGGGGCGTCCGCGCCGACCAGCCGCAGCGCCGCGAGCCGCCGGTCGCGCTGCTCGCCGCCGAAGCGGACGGCGGTCGCGACGAAGACGAGCACGGGCAGGAGCAGGACGACGCAGGCGACGACCACGAGCAGGATCAGGAAGGCGTTCATCGGCTCCTCGGGCACCGACCAGCCGAAGCGCTCGCCGCGCCCGTCGGGGTTGCCGGTGTCGAGGAAGTCGACGTGGGCGACGTACCGCAGCTCGGCCGGGCCGATGAGCCCGTCCTTGCCGAGGGTTCCGGCCACCTCGTAGGGGAGCCGTTCCCTGAGCAGGGCGCCCTCGGGGGAGTCGAGCAGGTCGCGGAGCGCGGGGGAGAGCAGCATCTCGCCGGGCCGGGGGAACGCGGTCGCGCCCGGGGGGAGCGGGGGCGCGTCGCCGTCGGGCTGCAGCAGCAGCGCGGAGACGACGTTGTCCCGGTAGGTGGTGGCCCGGTCGAAGTAGCGAAAGGTGTCGGGCCGGGGGCCGGTGACCTCCCGGCTCGCGTCGACGGCGCGGACCGACTCCCGCACCTCCCGCTGAAAGAGCATGTGGGGCAGGGAGGCGGCGAGCAGCAGCAGCGCCACGCCGAAGCCGACCCCGGTCGCGGTCAGCAGGGTGCGCAGCAGGCCGGGGCGCCCTCCGGAGACGGCGAACCGGGCGCCGAGGGCCAGGTCGCGGGCCCAGACGCGGAGCTTCATGCCGCCCACTCCGCGTCCCGTACGCGCCCGTCGCGCACGACGATCTCGCGGTCCGAGTAGGCGGCGACCCTGGCCTCGTGGGTGACGAGGACGACGGCGGCGCCGGTGTCCCGGGAGGCCTCAGTGAGCAGGCTCATGACCCGCTCGCCGTTGAGGGAGTCGAGGGCGCCGGTCGGCTCGTCGGCGAAGATCACCCGCGGGGCGGTGACGAGCGCGCGGGCGACGGCGACGCGCTGGCCCTGGCCGCCGGAGATCTCCCCGGGGCGCTTGGCCGCGACGCCGTCGACCTCCAGGCGGGCGAGCCATGCGACGGCCCTGGCCTCGGCGGCCCTGCGCTTCTCGCCGTTGAGGCGCAGCGGGAGGGCCACGTTCTCCGCGCAGGTCAGCTCGGGGACGAGCTGGCCGAACTGGAAGACGAAGCCGAAGTCGGTGCGGCGCAGGGAGCTGCGCTCGCGGTCGGAGAGGGCGGTGAGGTCGCGCCCGTCGTAGGCGATGGTGCCGGCGTCGGGGCGGACGATCCCGGCCAGGCAGTGCAGCAGCGTGGACTTGCCGGAGCCGGAGGGGCCCATGACGGCGACGACCTCGCCGGCCCGCAGGGAGAAGTCGGCGCCCGCGAGCGCCGGGGTCGGCCCGTAGGCCTTGTCGAGGCCGGTGGCCCTCAGGAGCGGTGCGGAGGTCATCGGCGGGCCGTCCCTTCCGGGTGCCCCGGGGTGCGCGCGGTCACCGGCGGACCTCCTCGGCGAGCCGGTCGAGCCGGGCGGCGGTCAGTTCCAGCCAGCGCAGGTCCGCCTCCAGGTGGAAGAGGGCGTGGTCGCAGATGAGCTGGTCGGCGAGGTCGCCGTCCTTCTTGCGCCGGGTGAGCTCGCGCATCAGGCGCAGGTGCTCGGAGCGCTGGGCGTCGAGGATGCCGTCGGCCCCGCGTCCGGTCAGGAGCGCGAGGACGACCTTGGTGTAGAGGGTGGACTGGAGGTACGGCTCCGGCTTCTCGGGGGTGGCGAGCCACTGGGCGACATCGGTGATGCCGGCCTCGGTGATGGCGTACCGCTTCCGCTCGGGGCCGCCGCCCGCCTCGACGCCGTCGACGACCACGAGGCCGTTCCTCAGGAGCCGGGACATGGTCGAGTAGACCTGGCCGTAGTGGAGCGGCCGGTCGTGGCCGAATCTGTCGTCGAAGGCGCGCTTGAGGTCGTAGCCGTGGCGCGGACCGGACTCCAGGAGCCCGAGAAGGGTGTGACCGATGGACATGCCGGTCACTGTACATGGTGTGTATACCTGCGATGTATAGCGATCGGCCGGGCGGTCGCCGACAAGCGGAATGATCCCTTCGCGCAACCGTTCGCCGCGTACGGGCGTCGGTTCCTCTGGGCGTGGGTGCTGATTCTCACGTCCTGAAAAGACGTGATCGGTCTCCTATGTCCGTCCTGTCGGTGTTAGCTTGCTGAGCTGATCCGGCACGCACGGCACGCGCCGGAGCGCCGGGGGCCGGGACACACGACGAGCGGAGCGACGGGACACATGGGCGGACCTGACACGGGCAAGGCGAGGAAGAGCGGCATACGCCGCCTCTTCTCCTGGAAGAAGCTCCTGGGCACCTTCTTCGTGTGCTGCCTGCTCGGCATGGGCGCCCTGTACGTCGTCTACCTCATGGTCCCGGTGCCGACGGCCAACGCCGAGGCGACGATGCAGAGCAACATCTACAAGTACGCCAACGGCAAGATCCTCGCCCGCACCGGCGAGATCAACCGCGAGATCGTCGGCCTCGACAAGATCCCCGAGCAGGTCCAGAAGGCGTTCGTCGCCGCCGAGAACAAGACCTTCTACAAGGACAACGGCGTCGACATCAAGGGCACCACCCGCGCCGCCTGGTCCACCGTCACCGGCAAGGGCAAGCAGGGCGGCTCGACCATCACCCAGCAGTACGTCAAGAACTACTACCTGAGCCAGGACCAGACGGCGACCCGCAAGCTCAAGGAAATGGTCATCGCCCTCAAGGTCGACCAGAACATGAGCAAGAACGAGATCCTCGCCGGGTACATGAACACCAGCTACTACGGGCGCAGCGCCTACGGCGTCCAGGCCGCCGCCCGCTCGTACTACGGCGTCGACGCCTCCCGGCTCACCACCGCCCAGGGCGCCTACCTCGCCGCCCTGCTCCAGGCCCCCAACCAGTACGACTGGACCTCCGCGAACGACACCGGCCGCAAGCTCGTCGAGCAGCGCTGGAACTACGTCCTCGACAACATGGTCGAGGAGGGCTGGCTGCAGCCGTCCGAGCGCGCCGGCATGAAGTTCCCCGTGCCGCAGAAGCCCAAGCCGCTCCCCGGCATGGAGGGCCAGACCGGCTACCTCGTCGAGGCCGCCAACCAGGAGCTGATGCGCCGGGGCGTCAGCGAGGAGGACATCAAGGCCGGCGGCTGGACGGTCACCCTCAACATCGACGAGAAGAAGCAGAAGGCCCTCGTCAAGGCCGTCGACAGGAAGCTGGAGGCCAAGCTCGACCGCAAGGGCAACGAGAAGCACGCCGTCGTCCAGGCCGGCGCCACCTCCGTCGACCCGAAGACGGGCGCGGTCGTCGCCATGTACGGCGGCGTCGGCGCCACCGAGCACTGGATCTCCAACGCGACCCGCCGCGACTACCAGCCCGCCTCCACCTTCAAGCCGATCGTCCTCGCCTCCGCCCTGGAGAACCGCTCGGAGACCCAGGACGGACGCCGGATCGGCCTCGGCACGGTCTACGACGGCACCAGCAGGCGCCCCGTCGAGGGCAGCGACATCCCCTTCAAGCCGCAGAACGAGAACGACCGGAACTACGGTCCCATCACGGTCCAGAAGGCCACCAACAGCTCGGTCAACTCGGTCTACGCCCAGATGATCGTCGACGTCGGCCCCGCCAAGGTGAAGAAGACCGCCCTCGCCCTCGGCATGAAGGACGGCGAGGACTTCCCCGAGGCCCCCGCGATCTCCCTCGGCGTCATGAACGCCTCGACCCTGGACATGGCCGGCGTCTACGCCACCCTCGACAACCACGGCAAGCTGGTCACCCCGACCCTGGTGAAGTCCGCCGGGCACAAGGACCGCACGGTCCGCGGCGCGAACGCGATCGGCGGCCAGGTCGTCTCCCGCGAGAGCGCCGACACCGTCACCAAGGCCATGACCGGCGTCGTGCGCAGCGGCTCCGGCACCCGCGCCGCCGGCGACTACGCGGCCGCCGGCAAGACCGGCACCTCGGAGAACAACCGCTCCGCCTGGTTCGTCGGCTACACCCCCGAACTCGTCACCGCCGTCGGCCTCTTCGGCGAGGACACCAAGGGCAACCAGGTCACCCTGACCAACACCATCAACGAGGGGCGCGCCAACGGCGGCGGCGTCCCCGCCCAGATCTGGGGCGACTACACGACCCGCGCCCTGAACGGCGGCTCCGACGCCCGGTTCGACCTGGAGACCGACGGCGCGGACGCGGTCGAGCCGGACCCCAGCCGCACCACCGGGGCCCCCGAGGAGCCCACGGACGAGCCGACCACGGCCTCGCCGGGCACCACGACCCCGCCGGCGACCGAGCCCGCCACCACCCCGCCGACCCGGACGAGCGACCCGGCCACCACCCCGCCGACGCCCACCCAGGAGCCGACGACCGACGAGCCGTCCCCGCCGCCCTCCATCGAGCCGCCCGACGGCGGCGGCACCGACCCGGAGCCGAGCGGCGACGGAACCGGCAGGCCCGTCCGCCCGACGGCACCGCGCTAGCCGCACGGAGACATGTGGAAGGCCGGACCCCTCAGAGGGTCCGGCCTTCCGCGCGTCCGGGCACGTGCCCCGCTCAGGTGCGGGTCGCCAGCTCGAACCAGACCACCTTGCCGCCCGAGAGCCGGGTCGCCCCCCAGCGCCGGGCCAGCCGGTTCACCAGGAACAGGCCGCGTCCGCCCTCGTCCGTGTCCCGCGCCCGCCGCTGCCGGGGCAGCTGCGGCGAGTCGTCGCCGACCTCGCAGCGCAGCACGTCCGTACGGAGCAGCCGCAGCGTCACGGGCCGCTCCGCGTACCGCACGGCGTTCGTCACGACCTCGCTGATCAGCAGCTCCACCGAGTCCGTCAGCTCCTCCAGGTCCCAGCGGGCCAGCGCCCGCCGGGCGAGCCGCCGGGCACGGCCCGGAGCCGCGTCCTCCGGATCCAGGAACCAGTACGCCACGTCGCTCGGCGCGATCCCGTCGAACCGGGCCGCGAGCAGCGCGATGTCGTCGTCCCGGTCACCCGGACCCAGCATGTCCAGGACGTCGTCGCAGAGCGCCTCCAGCGGGGGCGAGTGGTCGGGCCCGGTCAGCTGCGCGGTCGCCGCCAGGCGCTCCCGCAACTGCTCGATCCCCGTCCACACGTCCCGCAGCCGCGACTCCACCAGACCGTCGGTGTACAGCAGCAGCGTGGCACCGGCCGGGGCGTCCAGCTCGACCGCCTCGAAGTCCACCCCGCCCACCCCGATCGGCGCGCCCGGCGGCACCCGCAGCACCTCCGCGCGCCCGCCCAGGTGGAGCAGTATCGGCGGCGGATGGCCGGCGTTCGCCACCGTGATCCGGTGCGAGACCGGGTCGTACACCGCGTACAGGCAGGTCGCCATCCGGTTCTCGCCGAGCCGCTGCGCCTGCTCGTCCAGGTGGTGCAGGACCTCCTGCGGCGGCAGGTCGAGCCCGGCCAGGGTCTGCGCGGTGGTGCGCAACTGGCCCATGATCGCCGCCGAGGTCATGGAGTGGCCCATGACGTCGCCCACGACCAGGGCGACCCGGCTGCCGGGCAGCGGGATCGCGTCGTACCAGTCGCCGCCCACCCGGGCCGTCTCGGCCGCCGGCAGGTAGCGCGAGGCGAGCCGCACCCCGGTCGGCTGCGGCAGCGAGTCCGGCAGCATCGTCCGCTGGAGCTCGTCCGCGATGTACGCCTCCCGGCCGTACAGGACGGCCTTGTCGATGCCGAGCGCCGTGTGCGTGGCCAGCTGCGCCGCCACGAGCAGGTCGTTCGGCTCGAACCCGGCCCGCTCCGGGCGGCGCAGGAACACGGCCGCGCCGATCACCCGGCGCCGGCCGCGCAGCGGAGCCAGTATCGCCCGCAGCCCGCCGGGCAGCGGACGGTCGGTGCCGAGCAGCTCGGTCAGCGCCTCCCGGGCGGCGGCGGAGTCGCCGAAGACCGGCCGCACCCCGCGCAGCACCTCGGCCAGCGCTCCTCCGGACCGCACCTCGCAGAGTTCGGCCGCGGGGGTCGGATCAGGCTCCGGTACGAGCACCAGCTCCTCGGACTCCGGGTCCGTTAACCGCAGCCGGTCCGTCCGGCGCAGCCGCAGCACGAACGGCGCCACCGGGCGCTCGTCGCCCACCGGCAGCGGATCGCGCAGGTAGACCAGGATCTCGTCGGAGAAGGTCGGCACGGTCGCCCGGCACAGGCCGAGCACGATCTCGTCCAGGTCGATGCCGCGGGCGATGCGGCGGGTCGCCGCCCCGACGAACCGCAGCCGCTCGCCCTCCCGCCGCACCGAGGGGCCCCCGCCGCCGGACGGCTGCGGGGAGACGGCGACGGCCACGGCGCCGGAGGCGCCCGGGGCGCCGGCCCCGAGGGGCGCGGCGGGCGCCGGGGGCACGCCGGGAGCCGCCGGGGACTCCGTACCGGAGACCGCCGCTCCGCCCGGCTGGGCGGGCACGTCGGGCAGGCCGGCCGCCGCCGCCTGGCGGGGGCGCGCGCGTTCCTGCGGCCGGGCAGCCAGGGGCTGCCGGCCTTCGTGGGAGGTGGGATGCTCCGTCACGCGTGGGATTCCGTCCGTCCGGGCCGGTGGTGCGATGCACTCGCTCTTCTCGCCGATGCCGCGCCTTCGGCGGGGATAAACCCCTCGTATGCAGCGGATGCGGACGCTCCGCGAGTCGCGGCGACGACGGGGGTCGGAACACCCGGGCAGACGTCCGGCACTGCTCTCCCCCTCGTGGGTGACTGGCGGTCAGGTCCAGTGTGCTGTTCGGTCGCTGACGTACTGTTCGGTAGGTCCGACGTGCTGTCCGATCCGTCTCCGACGTGCGGAGGACGATCCTACGTTTGAACCCCGGGGGTGCATCAAGGGTCTCACGGACCGGTGTGCGCCGGGGTGCGATCCCAGTCCGCCGGCAGTTCCGGGACCCGCCAGGCCGGATCGGGCCGCCAGTGCTCCCAGCCGTCCGAGAACGGCGCCCCCCACTCCTGGATCCGCTCCACCGCGCGCCGCCCGGCCTCCCGCACCCCGGCCGCCTGCTCCGGGCCCATCAGGCCGGACCGCTGGGCCTGCGCGAACTCGTCCTCGTCCCGCCACAGCCAGCTGCGGTCCGGGTAGACGGAGATGTCGAGGAAGTGGTCCTCGGAGTCGACGCCGCCGGACCAGCGGGTCCGCGGCTCCTCCAGGTTCACGTACCAGCTGCGGAAGCGCCAGCCGCGCTCCCAGAACAGCCACACCGACCACGGCTCGCCGGGCCGCGCCAGCTTCAGCACCCCGCTGCCCGCCCAGCGGGCCCGCTCGGTGGTCCGGGGCGCGGTGTAGCGGGTGGCGAGCGGTTCGTCGTGGACGGAGGTGCCGTCGGCGAGCACGGGCCGGACGCACTCGGTGCCGGGCGCCATCCAGACCGCGAGCAGCTCGGGCGTGTCCTGGACGACCGTCACCGGCCGGCAGATGTGCACGGCCCCGGTGCCGTTGCCGCGGTAGCGCCAGAGGACGTGGTCCCCCGGCGCCCAGTGCTGAGAGGCGTCCGATCCTGTCATGCGCAGATCTTAGGGGCGCGCTCCCGCCATCGCTGCGACGCGGGTCACGGAACCGGACGGCCCCGCCTACGGGTGCGTCATCCGCAGCACGTCCAGGGCCTCGTCCAGCTGTTCCACCGTGAGGTCGCCCCGCTCGACGTAGCCGGACTCCAGGACCACCTCGCGGATGGTCTTCCGCTCCGCCAGGGACTTCTTGGCGACCTTCGCCGCCTCCTCGTAGCCGATGTACCTGTTCAGCGGGGTGACCACGGACGGCGAGGACTCGGCGTACTCGCGGGCCCGCTCGGCGTTGGCGGTGATCCCGTCCACCGTGCGGTCCGCCAGCAGCCGCGAGGCGTTGGCCAGAAGCCGTACGGATTCCAGCAGGTTCTTGGCCATCACCGGCAGCATCACGTTGAGCTCGAAGTTCCCGGCCGCGCCCGCCACCGCCACCGTGGTGTCGTTTCCGGTCACCTGCGCGGCGACCATCAGGACCGCCTCGGGGATCACCGGGTTCACCTTGCCCGGCATGATCGAGGAGCCGGGCTGGAGGTCGGGCAGGTTGATCTCGGCGAGGCCCGTGCGCGGCCCGCTGGCCATCCAGCGCAGATCGTTGGCGATCTTGGTGAGGGAGACGGCGATGGTCCTGAGCTGCCCGGACGTCTCCACCAGGCCGTCGCGGGCGCCCTGCGCCTCGAAGTGGTCGCGGGCCTCGGTCAGCGGCAGTCCGGTGGTCCGGGCGACCTCCTCGATGACGGCCGCCGAGAACCCGGCCGGGGTGTTGATCCCGGTGCCCACCGCCGTACCGCCGAGGGGGAGTTCGGCGAGCCGGGGGAGTGCGGCGCGCAGCCGCTCGATCCCGTACCGCACCTGGGCCGCGTAACCGCCGAACTCCTGGCCGAGGGTGACCGGGGTGGCGTCCATCAGGTGCGTGCGGCCGGACTTCACGACCTTCGCGAATTCGGCCGATTTTCGCTCCAGGGCGGCGGCCAGGTGCTCCAGGGCGGGGACCAGGTCGCGGGTGACGGCGCCGGTCGCCGCGATGTGGATGGAGGAGGGGAAGACGTCGTTGGACGACTGCGAGGCGTTCACGTGGTCGTTGGGGTGCACCTCCCGGCCCTCCGGCAGCCGCTCGGTGGCGAGGGTGGCGATCACCTCGTTGGTGTTCATGTTGGACGAGGTGCCCGAGCCGGTCTGGAAGACGTCCACGGGGAAGTGCGCGTCCCAGCGCCCCTCCGCGACCTCCTCCGCCGCCGAGACGATCGCCTCGGCGCGGTCCTCGTCGATCACCCCCAGCCCGGCGTTGACCTTGGCGGCGGCCGCCTTGATCCGGGCCAGGGCCTCGATGTGGGCGCGCTCCAGGCGCTGGCCCGAGACCGGGAAGTTCTCCACGGCCCGCTGGGTCTGGGCCCGCCACTTGGCGTGCGCGGGGACCCGCACCTCGCCCATGGAGTCGTGCTCGATCCGGAAGTCCCCGGCCCGCTCGCTGTCGTTCATCTTCTCCAACCTCCCGTAAAAGGTGAGCACTTGTCTTGTTCGATGTATTCCCAAGGCGCGTACCGGCCAGTAAAAACCGTGGGTAACCCCACTTCCAGGAGGCGCAATGACGCGCACCAGGTACAGGTTCCGCCGGTCCGCCGCCGCCGTCGCCACGGCCGCCGCGATCCTCGGAACGATGATCGCGGCCACCGCTCCCGCCGGTGCGGCCGACACGGCAGTGACGGCCACGGGTACGACGGCCGCCGCCACCGCTTCCGTACCCCTGCCCCCCGCCCTGGAGGCCATCCGGGCCGCCGAGGCGACCAGGATCTACGGAAGCCCCGAGGAGCGCCCGTTCGACCGGCGCAGGAGCGGCCTGATCTCGCTCGGCGACAGCGAGATCTCCGGCGAGGGCGTCGGCACCTACGAACCCCCCACCAACGGCCCCACCAACTGGTGCCACCGCTCGCCCGACGCCGCCGTGCACCGCACCGGCATCCCCGCGGACCTCACGTTCAACGTGTCCTGTTCCGGCGCGCACACCGGGAACATCAAGGTCGGCGGCTCCCGGCAGTACGCCGACGAACTCGTCCAGAGCGACAGCCTCGCCATCAAGGCCCGCAACACCCGCATCAAGATGGTCCTGCTCGTCGCCGGGGCCAACGACGACCTCCAGTTCGGCCCGGTCATGACCGACTGCGTCACCCGCTACCTGCTCAGCCAGGGCGCCTGCGAGCCCAAGTACGCCCCCGGCTGGCAGGCCCGCGTCGACGGACTCGTCCCCAAGGTCGAGCAGACCGTCCGCGACCTCAAGGGCGTCATGCGCGACGCCGGATACGCCGACGGCGACTACAAGCTCGTCCTCATGGGCTACCCGAGCCCGATCGGCCCCGACTTCCGCGACAACCCGAACTTCCCCGGCAAGCTGGTCTGCGGCGGCATGGGCTACGACTCCGACACCGTCTGGGGCCGCAACACCGCCGTCCCCGCCTTCGAGCGCGGCATGCGGAAGGCCGCCGTCTCCACCGGCGCCACCTACCTCGACAACTCCCGCCTCTTCCACGGCCACGAGGTCTGCACGGAGGACCCCTGGGCCCGGGGCCTCTACATCGACCTCTCCAAGCCCGGCCTCCCGGACGAGAACTCGGTCCGGCAGTCCTTCCACCCCAACGCGCGCGGGCACGCCGCCTTCGCCTCCTGCCTCACCCAGCTCTACGCCTCGGGCCTGCGCGAGGCGAGCTGCGCCGACGTGAACTCGACCGGGAAGCCCGTCCTCTTCCCGCTCGCCTGGGACGACGCCTACCGCCCGCTGAGGAACGGGGCGACCGGCGACTGCCTCGACGCCGACGCGGCCACCAGCGCCAACGGCACCCGGGTCCTCGGCTGGGACTGCCACGAGGGACGCAACCAGACCTGGTGGTACGACTCCGCCCGGCAGACCGTCCACACCGGCCTCACCCAGGACCGCTGCCTGGACGTGCCCGACCTCCAGTACCGCGCCGGCACGGGCCTGGTCCTCTGGGACTGCCACGGCGGCGCGAACCAGAAGTTCGTCCGGAACGGCGACACCCTCCGGCCCGCCGCCGCGACCGGCATGTGCCTCACCCAGGGCGCGGCGAAGGAGCAGATCAGGCTCCGGGCCTGCGACGGCTCCGCGAACCAGAAGTTCGCGTAGGGCCCGTCCGGCGGATCAGGGCCGGGCCGACAGGCCCCGGCCCGCGTCCGGCCGGGAACGCCGCGGCCCCGTCCGGCGAGGGACGGGGCCGCGGCCGTGCCTCAGAGCGCCTTCAGGGTCGTACGGGCCAGCTCGTACGCCGGGAGCATCTCGCGGTGCTCCGCGGTGTCCGTCCCGCCGAGGTGGACGACGACCGCGCCCTTCGGTGTGGAGACGGCGAAGGCGCGTTCCTCCTTCTCCTCGTCGAGGAGTTCGCTCCGTACCGTGTAGGTCACCTCGACGGCGGGCAGCGCGCCCGCCGTCGTCTCCCGGTACGAGGCGCCCGAAGCCTTCTCGTCCGCCGCCACGAACCCTTCGAGCGCCGCCCGCGCGGGCCCCTTCTCCGCCGTCCACACCCGTAGGAAGCCGACGTGGCCGGCGGGCTTGGCATCGACCTCGCAGCGGGCGAAGGCCGGCCCTTGGCGCGTGAGTGCCGCGAACTCCGGGTCCTCGGGGTTCTCGATCGCGTTCGGCTTCCAGTCCTTCGGGAGGGAGAAGGAGACCGGCAGCGGGCAGGCCGTCCCCCGTCCGCCGAGGGAGGCGGCGGCGACGGCGGGGCCCGACGGTCCGGCGCTCGAAGGGCGGGCCGTCGACGGCGCGAGGGCCGACGGCTGCGCGCTCGTCGGCCGCGGCGCCGGGGCGACCTCGGGGAGCGGCTCGGGGCCCCCGCAGCCGGTCAGCAGCGGCCCCGCCGCGAGGAGGACGGGGGCCAGCAGCCGTATCGGGAGTCTCATGACCGGCAGGGTAGCCGCCCCCGGCCCCCGCGAGGCCCCCGGGATCCTCAGGAGAGCTTGCCGCCGTAGTCCGGCAGCTTGAAGGTGCGCTCGGCGTGGCCGCCGACCAGGTCGGTGGTGTTGTTCCCGATGTTCGCGATGATCGTGTAGCCCTTGGCCTCGATCTCCGCGCGCTTCTCGGTCTTGTACGCGGAGACCTCGGCGAACAGGTCGGGCAGCGAGCGCACGTACAGGCCGTCGATCGGGTAGCCGGCCTTCTTCAGGTTCCAGTCGGTGAGCGAGTGGATGATCCCGGGCCGTGCGGTGACGAAGAAGACGTCCACCCCGCGCGCGTGGGCGTCCCGGACGAGGTCGCGGACCTCGGCGATGGCCGGCGTGGGCAGCTCCCAGAACGGGTGGAAGTCCGTCTCCAGGGAGCTGTTGTCGATGTCGAGGACCAGGGCCTGCTTCTCGCGCCCGGCGTCCTTCGCGCGCTCCTCGACGTACGGGCGCGCCTCGGCGACGACGGCCGCGACGTCCCGGCGCCAGGTGGCGTAGTCGATGCCGGCGAGGGCGGCGGTCGACACCAGGTGGTCGTCCGGGTCGGAGGCGGTGGCGGCGGACGCGGCGGGCGCGGGCCCGACGACGAGGAACGCGGAGAGCGCGAGCGCGGCGGCGGATCCGGCGGCGGCGCGCCCGCGGAGGGGGGTGGAGGGCATGGGGGCTCCCGAGAGGTCGACCAATGCGGACTGATCGGTGGGTGCTGCTCAGTGCTTGTCATGCTCGCGCCCCATACTGACGGGTGGGCGACGGGAGGGCTACCGGTCGGTAGCGACTTTCTGACCCGGCGGCACCGGGGCGCGCCCGCGTCCCCGGCCCGACGACACCGCGACGCGCCCGCGTCCCCGCACCGGGATGTGGGTGAACGTCGGCTCCGGGGCCGGGTTCTGGAAGAAGTCATTCGGCTTGTTCATTCAGCGTGAACCCTCATATGATCCTGCGCATGATCTCTAACCCCAGGGTCCTGGGCGCCGTCCGACTGTCGATCCTGAAGGACGACACGACCAGCCCTGAGAAGCAGCGTCACGCCGTCGAGCACTGGGCGACCGGGCCCGCCGTCGACGGGCGAGTAGTGGGGTGGGCCGAGGACCTG
Organism: Streptomyces bikiniensis; assembly: GCF_000716625.1. Taxonomy (NCBI): domain Bacteria; kingdom Bacillati; phylum Actinomycetota; class Actinomycetes; order Kitasatosporales; family Streptomycetaceae; genus Streptomyces; species Streptomyces bikiniensis. Next base: position 25,915 of record NZ_JNXJ01000050.1, read on the forward strand.
GACGTGTCCGGAGCGATGCACCCCTTCAAGCGCCCCGGCCTCGGTCCCTGGTTCAGCGAGCGTGCCGACGACTGGGACGTATTGGCCGTCTGGAAGCTCGACCGCCTCAGCAGGAAGGCGGGGCACTTCGCCGAGGTCTTCGAGTGGTGCCAGAAGAACGGCAAAGCCATCGTGTCCGTGACCGAGGGCATCGACATGTCCACCCCCATGGGGAAGATGTTCGCCCAGATCATCGCCGCTTTCGCGGAAGGCGAGTTGGACACCATCCGCGCCCGTGCGCTCTCCGGGTCGGCCGCACGTAAGGCGAAGGGCGTGTGGATCGGGGGAGTGGAGCCGTACGGATATCACTTCGACCGGCAGGAGGACGGCGGCAAGAAGCTCGTCCAGGACGAAACCTATGCCGAGTTGTTCCGGGAAATCACCACGCGACTGCGGGGGGACTGGACGGCCTACAAGATCGCGCATGATCTGAACAAGCGGGGCGTTCCGACGTGGCGGGATCATCTTCGGATCACGAAGGGGGAAGAGCCGAGGGGAATCTCTTGGACGGCGAACGCCATTCGGGCCATCATCATGAATCCCACGGTCGCCGGCATCTACACGCACAAGGGTGAAAACGTCGTCGACGAGAACGGCGAGAACGTGCGGATCACCGATGATCCCCTGATGGACTTCACGGAATGGTCCGAGCTTGTGGCCACCTTGAAGAGTGACCGTCAAGTGCGGCGGGCCACGCCGTCCCGGTCGATGCTGGGGGGCGTAGCGGTTTGCAAGAACTGCGGCGGCCGTATGTCCTCGAACAAGAAGATCAAGTCCAGTGGCCGAGTGCACCATTACTACAGTTGCAACAACGTGAATATGGGGACCTGCCCCTATCCCAGTCGTATCCGTCGAGAACACCTCGACCAGGCCGTTGACCAGTTCGTCAACGTGACTCTCGGGCCGCTGCCGGTTATGGAGCGGGTGAAGAACTCCATCAGTCAAGCCAAGATCGAGCTTTCCGAATCCGAGGCCACGCTGGACAGGCTGGAAACGGATTACCGGGCTGGACGGTACAAGAGTGACGTTCAGATCGAGCGGTACTGGACTCAGCACGAATCCCAGTCCGTCAAGGTGGAGCGCTTGAGGAACGAGATTAAGAGTGCCGAGGCTGCCCCTACGTGGAAGGAGACGGGGCGAACCTATACCGAGGAATGGGCCGCCAAGGATGATGAGCAGAAGCGCGTATTCTTGCAGCGTCACGGAATCACCGTGACTGTGGGAATTGCCGAAGACGAAAGCCGCCGCGTCACCTGCAAGATGCCTGAGCTTGCAGAGATTGCCGAGGAAACCGGACTTCAGATCCCGGAAGGGTACCTCTGGAAGGAACCCGTTTCTGAGTACTCCTTCCCCGCTCGGGTTGCCTCTGCGCGAAAGTAGCTCGAAAGTAGCGTCGGGCGTACTTATGAGAGCCCCACCGCGTGTCCACGCGGTGGGGCTCTTTTGTTTCTTCCGGCCATGCCGTTCGGGTGGCGTTTAAACGGTCTCCTTGAAACCGCCAGGGGATCACCGGTAGACCTTGCGTTCAAACGCTGGCTTCAGCCATGGCGTTTAAACGCTCATGTTGAAACCGTCAGGGACTCAGGCTTATACAGGCTTCCCCAGTGACGAACGAAGGAAATCGATTGATTGGCTTTGGACCTAACGCCCCTTGGGGGGCGGTCTCTCAACTCGACTGCCGGGCGAAAGCCCGCAACCCTCTGATGCGCCCCCTGGCACTCCGGGTCTACTTCGCCGCCCTCGGGTGGGGAAACCGCCTCGGGCACGCTGAGTTCGCCGAGGGGGCCCTAGCGTCCATCCTGGGCGCCGAGGGTGCTCCGCTGACCAAACAGGCCGTACAGAAGGGCGTCACGGCTGCCAAGGCCCTGGGGCTGGTCGCGGACGACTCCGGGGCCCGCTGCCTGGTCCTGCCACCGCAGCACTTCCAGAAGAACGGGGCAGGCTCCGCATCCTGTCGGGTGCACTCCCTTCGCACCGCCGCGTAACCCTGCCCGGGGCACCGCGTACCCCTGGCGGGATTACCGATCCTTCTCTGACCTGCGGATAGCTTCGCTGCCTCTCTATCTCTTTTAGTCATCCCCTGGCCGAACAACGGGAGGCCAGGCAGAGAGGTACCAACACCATGCCCTGGCGGTCGAGCCAGGGCTATTGATCTCAGTAGCAGAGCCTTGCCCGCTCCGGCCCTTACCGCCGGAGCGTTCTTAGTCATCCTTGGCCGAGGCTGAGAGCCGAGGAGAGAACGACTGACAGGAGGCACCCGAGTAAGGGTGCCTTGAGTGAACACAGCAGCCTAGGGCCGCTTCGGCGGCCCTTCTCCTCTCTACCTGATATCCGAGGCCGGCGACAGCCGACCCCGGATTTTCGAACCGCCAAGGCAACAGCACGGCCCCTCTGGGCCGCTATCAGCCCCTAGGGCCCCGAGGGCCCCGCATCTCCCGTTCGGCGCTCACGGCGCCGCACAGAGACTTTCGATCCGCCAAGGCATGCCCCGACCAGCGGGGAGGGGGGATCCGAAAGGATTCCGGGCGCCTTCTCCGCACCCGCCGTCTTCCCTCTACGCGAACGCGCGGGGGTTAGCCCAAAGCCGTGGGACCGTTATTCAGCCCAGGCCGATGCCGGATTGTGACGCGCATCTCACCGTTTCACGCCGATAAACCGCGCAATTAACAGGTCTATCTAGGGTGTAGAAAAGAAAGCTTCGGTTCCCTTCAGGTCGGGATCGGAGAGCGGCACGGGCGGTGTTGCTGAGGGTGGTAGCCCCTGTGGTTTGACTCCAAAGGCCACAGGGGCCCATCTCTCGCTTCAGGGCAACATCGGTCCTCTCTCCAGTGAGCGAAGGGAATGGGAAACATGAAGAACACTGTCACGCTTCGATGCTGGTCCTGTTCAAAGGAATTCAGCGTAAGCTATGGCCCGGGACGCCCTCGACGCTACTGTGATTCTCGATGTAAGTCTGTAGCGCGCATGGCTGCGCGTAAGGACCGTTACGTAGCCAGCATGGAAAGGCAGCGGCTCGACCGCGCCATCTGAGAAACAACCAAACACCGCCTAACTCCCAACCGTCCTGCCCTTCGGGCTTGGGCGGTTTTTTCATGACCGCTTCCGGTCCTAACGATGAGGAATGCATGACTGTCAGCATGTTTGAGCAGCAGGCAAAGGCTGCACTTGAAGACCGATCTAAGGTCATTGAGCCTCTTTCATCCTGTGCTGGAGGGTGAAATGGGCTGGTCGGCGGGTGTGGTGACGAGGCAGGGCCCCTGGTCGTTGGCGTGGTGATTCCACTCATCACACCGGCGACCGAAGGGGCCCTGTTGGTTCCGTATCCTGCCACGCTCAACGTCCCGCACGAGCTCGTCGAGCACGTGGCCTGGCTGCTGCACGAACACCGCCAAGCCCGCAACACCCGCTGGCGCAAGCTCGGCTGCTTCAAGCAGGCGCTGCTCACCCTCATCCACCTGCGGAAGAACGAGACGTTCTCGCGGCTCGGAGCCGGTTTCGGAATATCCCAGGCCACCGCCTGGCGCTACGTCGACGAGACCCTGGGCGTCCTGGCCGGCTGGGCGCCCGGCCTCCATGAAGCCCTCACCGGCCTCGGTGAAGGGGACCACGTCATCGTTGACGGAACCCTGATCCCCATCGACCGGATCGGTGCGGACGAGCCGTACTACTCGATGAAACACCGCAAGCACGGCATGAATGTCCAGGTCATCGCCCGCCCTGATGGCACACCGCTGTGGTTCTCCCGTGCGACACCCGGCCGCACCCACGACCTGACCGCGGCCCGCGCCCACGGCATCGTCCAGGCCTGCCTCACCCGGCAGATCCTCGTCCTCGCCGACCGCGCCTACCAGGGCGCCGGCGCCACCTTCCGCACCCCCTACTACCACCACCGCGAACAACCTGAGCACTACCAGCAGTTCAACCGCGACCACGCCCGGCTCAGAGCTCCCGGAGAACGTGCCTTCGCGCAGCTGAAGTCCTGGCGGATCCTCCGACGAGCCAGATGCTCCACCCGCCGCATCGGCACCATCGTCCAGGCCGTCCACACCCTGCTGACCTGCAGCTATTCAGGATGAAAGAGGCTCATTGAAGCGATGCGCTCGGTCGAACGTAACTATGCGATGAGTGAGACCGAGAAGCGGCAGCACATCGAAAAGCTCGACATTGAAGCTCGCGATCTGGAAGCCATGGCGCGCGATGCTCTTGAGCGCGGCGAGCGTGAGGCCGAGGTTCGTTCTCTCGCCGCTCGGAGCGGCGGGCTCTTTATGCCCTTCTCGGGTGCTCCGGATGAGGGGAATGCATGGGGTGCTCTTGTTCCCTCTAAGAGTGAGTACCGGGCTCTCTCGGTAGGTGTTCCGGCCGAGGGTGGTTTCACGGTGCCTGTTGAGGTTGCTGGTCGGTACATTGATGAGATGGCCGCTAAGTCTGCTCTTCTCCGAGGTCTCCCCGCCGAGAACATCATCCCCTTCACTTCGGAGAGTCTGTGCATTCCTCAGCTCATCGATTCTGGGGATGCTGGTCACGCCGCCGAGGGTGAGGCCATTCCTGAAGGCGACATGGTGTGGGGTCAGGTCAAGCTGCAGGCTAAGAAGATTGGCCGCATCCAGTGGGTCAGTTCCGAACTGCTCGAAGACAGCGCGATCATTCAGCGTGACACCGTGGGTCGAAATCTGATTCGGTCCGCCTCTCTCAAGTTCGATCAGGATGCTTTCACCGGTTCGGGCACGAACCCGATCAAGGGCATTCTCTCTCAGGGTGTTTCGACGACTCTTGGCGCCGGACAGACTTCCATTACGTATGACTCGATCGCGGACGCCGTTGCCCGGATCGAGTCGATCAACGGCACCCCGTCCGTGGTGTGGGCTTCGGTGGATGCCGCTGCCTCGCTTCGCAAGGAGAAGAGTTCCGGGTCCGGCACCTACCAGGGTGGAGCGCCTACGGATTCCGCCGCCTCGACGGCTTGGGGTCTGCCTATCCTGCCGAGTGCATTCCTCCCGCCGAATACTGCGATCGTTGCCGACGGTTCACGCGTCATGGTCGGTGTGCGCCGAAACCCCACTATTCGAATCAGCGAGGATGCTCGCTTCGAGAGCGACCAAGTCGGGTTTTGCTTGACCATTCGAATGGCCGGTGTGGCCATTGCTGAGCCTTCTTCCGTGCAGGTGATTCGCGCTGCGTCCAGCTAGGCCGGCTGCGCTTATGCCCCCGCTCCCGAAAGGGATGCGGGGGCCTTTTCGTATTTCCGGGTAGGACGCGAAGAAGCCCCGCCCATCTGCCACGGGGGAACGACAGACGGACGGGGCCGATTGGGGAGGTCCCGCGCTCAGTGCTGGCGCGGCCTGTGCGGCGTCCTGGTCGCCGCGTCACGCCACCACCACAGGCCCCGACAGTTCGGCTCGGTGAGGCCGGAGTGTGTCCCGCAGCGCGGGCACCAGGGCAACCCGCTTTCCGGGTCTGTGAGGCACTGGGCGGCGCACCTGGGGCAACTTGGCACGGGACCTTCTCTCAGACGCTCAGGTCGTACTCTCCGGCCTTCACGGCCGCCGTGAGCGCCAACCAGTCGGCGGCGGTCATGGTGACGATGGTCTCGGGGCGGTTGCTGTCGCGCAAGGCGACGATCCCCGGCACGTTCACGGCCACCTCGGGGCAGTTGTTCACGCGGGCGTCACGGCACGCGGCCGTCTTGACGAACTCGAATTCGGGGAGGCTCACGGTGTACTTCCCTTCTCGAAGATCGGGGATACGGTCCCCGCACCGGTGGTGCCCCGCCCCCTGCCTCACCGACGAACTCCCCATCGGCGCGAGGAGAGTTCAGGCAGGGGACGGGAGTCTCAAGGCCCCTCGGGCATCGGGGCGCCGTGGCGGCCGTAAAGGTCGCGTAGCCACTGGTCGGCCATCGCCTGTTCCGCGATCTTGCGGGGGTCAACGTAGGCCCACTCACACCGGCCCGGATGGTCCCGATAGATCGTGCAGGACGACCCCTTGGGCGTCCTGGTCTTCAGGCAGCATTCGACATCCATGAGCCACTGCCCTGGGAGTCCCAGCACAGGAACACGTCCGTGTTCGCGCCGGAGCCGGACCGCAGGAACGCCGCATGAAAGGCGTGTTCGACGTCCTCGACCAGGCACTGAAAGCCGCCGTTGGCTGCCCAGGTGGTGCCCGGGTAATAGTTCCGGACGGCCAGGGCGAGGAACATAACCGCCTGTGTCGGCTCTGTGGTCTCCGTGCATCGGTAGGTCACTCGACCAACCCCGAAATGCCGAGGGCGACCGCCAGGGCCCAGACGGCAAGGACGATGAAGACGAAGGTCCCGAGAGACCAGAAGGTTCGAGTCTTCCTTGTTTGCTTAAGGTCACCATTGGATGGGTTCCTTGTCTCCGCCCGCGCACTCCGGGCACGGAACCATGTACGTGAATCGGCACTCGGTACAGCCTCGAAAGCCGCAGCAGTCCGGGCAATAGATCTGACGCTGTCCGAAGCACACTCCGCAAACGGTTGAGATCGAGTTCAGAAACTCGATCATCGTCGGCGGCCCGTCATGGGTGTAACCGGTCCGTCCGGCCCTCTTCTTCGGACTCTGAGGGGCCCTTTTCACTTCTCCCCCCGGTGGGGGTGGGAGCGGACGCGGCGGGACGCTTCAAAGCGCCGTGAGGCGTCGCCGGCCTGCTTCGCCTGGCTCAACTCCCGCATGGCGGCGGCGCATTCACGGCACCCCGAAACGGGGTGCGCTTCGTACAGCCATCCGTCTATGGGCAGATCGATCGGCGGTTCCGGGAACGTCTGCTGACTCACCGGATCACCCCCCACACGGTGGCGAGGGGGAGCGCGCTTCCCGGCTTCACGGACTGGTGAGGGTGATTGCCGATCTCGCGGTTCGCGCCTGCCACGGCCTGGGACACGCGCGCTTCCCGGGCGAGTTCACGGGAGCGCGCAAGAGCGGCACACGTCATGCACCCCTCGACTGCAACCGGCTCCAATCCGCTGAGGGTGGCCAGTCCGTTTCCTGATTCAGCGTGCGGCTTGTGTTCAAGCATCGATCGCCCCTCGACTCCATGACTGTCGTGTCAGGGTGCCGAAGGGCGGCGGGAGAGCGCGAGGATTATTGGCGTGGTCGGGTAAACGCGGCCGACCACTCGGCGAGAAGGGCCCTGCAATCTTCTCCGAAGAGTGCGTATTCCTCGTACCGGCTGAAGTCATCCCGATACGCAGTCACGTCACGGTGATCCCGCAGGATCAACGCGCCCGTTCCCGTTTCCACCGTGGCGAGTCGTCTGTCATAGACAGTGAACGTATTGAGCGGTCGCTCTGGTATGTGGCCATCCAAGGGGATCACGCCGAGTCGGACATTCGGGAGTCGAGAGACGGAGATCAGTCGGTCCATCTGCATGGCCATAGCCATGGGTGGGAGCAGTGGCCACCTAGCCGCTTGCTCGGTAAGGATGAACGTGAACGACTTTGTAGAGTTGTAGAGAACCTGTTGGCGCTCTAGCTTTCTCGCAATAGTCTTCGACTGATCCCCGGGAACGTCGGCAATACTGGCGCGCACGTATTCGGGTGTGGCCAAGAGTCCGGTAATCATGGAGAGCAGGAAGAACCGAAACTCGGTCGAGGCAGCTTCAAGTCTCGCTAGCTCATTCTGCTTCTTGTCCAAGCCCTTGCGGCGGGAGGACCAATGGTCCTGCCACTCGGTATTTGCCGTACGGGCCAGTGAAAGGAGCTTTTCGGCCTCAGAACCTGTTGCTTCAAGGGCCTCCAGGATCAGCTCTATATCGACCATGGCAGGAGTGAGCTTGCCGCTTTCGATGTTGCTGACCTTGGTTTGTGACATGTTGCAGCGGTGGGCGAGCCAGGTTTGTGTCTTCCCGGCCCGCTTCCGCGCGCTGCGTAGTGCTTCTGCTAGGTCTGATCGGGACTGACCTAGTCTCTCGGGCTCAAACGTCAAGGCCCTTCACGTACTCCTCGAAGGGTACCGATTCCTCTACGGCGATCCGCTGGTACTCGATGAACGGGTAGATGTCCCCCTCGTATACCTCGCGGCTGATCTGTCGCCCATCCGTCTGGTAGTTCATGAGAACCACCTCGGTGCGGTCGAACATCCAGAAGTCTTGAACGCCCGCCAGCGGGTTCGTGCGCTCGGTCACGTCAAGGATTCGGATGCGTTCCCCAGCCAGCGAATGTGCCGCGTAGTACTGGTGGAACTCGAATCGCAGATACTCGGAGAGTGGCCGCGTGACGATGTGTACGCGGCCCTGCACCCGCCCCTCGGCCGCCTGCCGGCGAAGCCTCTCGGTGTATTCGTTCGACACCGTGTGAGGGTCCACACGGGCGCCGTTGCGCCACGCTTCGATTTCCTCGACCTCTTGCGGCATGAGGTATTGGGGGAGGGTTTCGAGGCGCCACGCTTCCCGCTGAAAGCCCTCGAATCGGGCTGCCCATGATTCACCAGCCAAGAGCACGAACGGCCTCCCTCAGAATGTGCTCGGGGATCTCAACAAGCCCTTCGCCGTCCGGCGGCGTGAAGGCATTGGATACGTCGCCCTGGACGACGAACGAACCGGATTCGGTCCGGTAGACGTTCGGGCAGTCATCCTTCCCGCAGTTGCCGTTTCCGTTGCCGGTGAGCCGGGTCAGTTCCTCGCGCGCCATGCTGAAACCCCCTTGTGCCTGGCCCCTGTTGGGGCCCTCGGGGATGACGGTACGGACGTGCGCGCCGAGGGTCTACGCGGTCACGCGAATATTCGCGTAGTCGGGTAGACCAGGGCCGTGGCTCCCGGTCGGCGGGGTCCTCGGCAGGGCCTGCCGGGCGTCGCGGGCGGTCGCGGGCAAGGGGAGAGCCCCCGGCGCGGGCCGGGGGCTCTGTGGGGCTCAGGGGGCGTCTCAGGCGAGGCCGGGACCCCGCACCGGGATGGTGGTGAAGGTCGGCTGAGCGGGTTCCTGTGAAGTGAAGAAGTCGTTGCCCTTGTCGTCCACGACGATGAACGCCGGGAAGTCCTCGACCTCGATCTTCCAGACCGCCTCCATGCCGAGCTCCTCGTACTCGACGACCTCGACCTTCTTGATGCAGTCCTGCGCCAGCCGCGCCGCCGGGCCGCCGATCGAGCCGAGGTAGAAGCCGCCGTGCGCGCCGCACGCGTCCGTCACCTGCTGGGAGCGGTTGCCCTTGGCCAGCATGACCTTCGAGCCGCCCGCCGCCTGGAACTGCGCCACGTACGAGTCCATGCGGCCGGCCGTCGTCGGGCCGAAGGAGCCGGAGGCGTACCCCTCGGGGGTCTTCGCCGGACCCGCGTAGTACACCGGGTGGTCCTTCAGGTACTGCGGCATCTCCTCGCCCGCGTCCAGGCGCTCCTTGATCTTGGCGTGCGCGATGTCGCGCGCCACGACCAGCGGACCGGTCAGCGAGAGGCGGGTCTTGACCGGGTGCCTGGTCAGCTCGGCGAGGATCTCGTCCATCGGCCGGTTGAGGTCGATCCGCACGACGTCGGAGGCCTCGTCGAGGTGCTCGTCGGTGGTGTCGGGCAGGAACCGCGCCGGGTCCGTCTCCAGCTGCTCCAGGAAGACGCCCTCGGCGGTGATCTTCGCGACGGCCTGGCGGTCGGCCGAGCAGGAGACGGCGATGGCGACGGGCAGCGAGGCGCCGTGGCGCGGCAGGCGCACCACGCGCACGTCGTGGCAGAAGTACTTGCCGCCGAACTGGGCGCCGATCCCGATCTTCTGCGTCAGCTCGAAGACCTTCTCCTCCAGCTCCTTGTCGCGGAAGCCGTGGCCGGTCTCGGCCGAGCCCTCGGTCGGCAGCTCGTCCAGGTAGTGCGCGGAGGCGTACTTCGCGGTCTTCAGGGCGAACTCGGCGCTGGTGCCGCCGACGACGATCGCCAGGTGGTACGGCGGGCAGGCGGCCGTGCCGAGCGAGCGGATCTTCTCCTCCAGGAACTTCATCATGGAGGCCTCGTTGAGGACCGCCTTGGTCTCCTGGTAGAGGAAGGACTTGTTGGCGGAGCCGCCGCCCTTGGCCATGAAGAGGAACTTGTACGCGCCGCCGTCGGTCGCGTACAGCTCGATCTGCGCGGGCAGGTTCGAGCCGGTGTTCTTCTCCTCCCACATGGTGACCGGGGCCATCTGCGAGTACCGCAGGTTGAGCTTGGTGTACGCGTCGTAGACGCCCTTCGACAGGGCCTCCTCGTCGCGGCCGGAGGTCAGCACGTTCTGGCCGCGCTTGCCCATGACGATCGCGGTGCCGGTGTCCTGGCACATCGGCAGGACGCCGGCGGCGGCGATGTTCGCGTTCTTGAGCAGGTCGAGCGCGACGAACTTGTCGTTGCCCGACGCCTCCGGGTCGTCGATGATCCGGCGCAGCTGGGCCAGGTGGGCCGGGCGCAGGAAGTGCTGGATGTCGTGGATCGCCTCGGCGGCCAGCCGCCGCAGCGCCTCGGGCTCGACCTTGAGGAACGTACGCCCGTCGGCCTCGAAGGTGGAGACGCCTTCGGCGGTCACCAGGCGGTAGGGCGTGGTGTCCTCTCCCAGGGGGAGCAGATCGGAGTACGAAAACTCTGGCATGACGGCGGTCATTCCTCACTCGGCGGGCGGCGGCGCCGCCTCCGTTGGCAACGCGCCCTCCAGCGTAGAACGCCCCCGTTCCGCCGATCCTGTGAGGTAGGGCTCACTTGGGCGCGGACCGATCCGGTCCGGCTCCGTCCACAGGACCCGGCCCCGCCCCCTGGTCGCGATCTATCGCGTTTCGCTAGGCTGGCTCCGTGGACCTCGAAAAGCAGCCCGAACCCGAGAAGCAGCCGCAGCCGCAGCGGTCGGCCGCCCCCGCCGAGCCCGCCCCCGCGGCGCCCGCCTTCGCCGATCCGCGGGGCGCGCTGCGGGCCTCGGACGCGGACCGGGACCGGATCGCCGACATCCTCAGGGACGCCCTGGCCGAGGGGCGGCTCGACGCCGAGGAGCACTCGGACCGGATCGACGCGGTCTACCGGGCCAAGACGGTCGGGGAGCTGGAGCCGATCGTCCGCGACCTGCCGGCCGCCCGGTCCTCCCGGCCGGAGCCCGAGCCGGCCTACTCGTACGGCCCCGACGACCAGGAGGGGACCCCGGACAACCTGGTGGCGGTCTTCTCCAGCACCACCCGCAAGGGCCGCTGGCGGGTCAGCCGCAGGACGAACGCCTTCGCGCTCTTCGGGAACATCGAGATCGACCTGACCGAGGCGATCTTCGCCCAGCGCCTGACCACGATCAACGCCACCTCCATCTTCGGCAACGTCGAGGTGCGGGTCCCGGAGAACATCAGCCTGCGCGGCAACGGCAGCGGCATCTTCGGCAACTTCGAGGTCGTGACCCTGGAGGGCGTCGACCCGCAGGCCCCGGTCGTCGTCATCAACGGCTACTCGGTCTTCGGCAACGTCGAGGCGCGGCCCAAGCGCGGCAAGTGGATCACGGACCTCCAGGACAAGATGCGCAAGCACCTCGGCCACTGACGACGCGCCGACGACGCGCCGGAGACACGCCGACGACGGGGGTCGGCGGGTGACCGGAATGCGTCGCGGGGCATCCGCAGTGCGGAACGGCGCGGCACCCAGTGCATAGGCGCGCGCACAGCGGGTAAGGCTCGTGGCATCGCCTCTCGCTCGCGAAGCCGTCGTCAGTCGTCAGGAGTAGACCGTGCTGCAACTGCCGCATCAGCCCCTCCAGGCCGTCGCCGTCCCTCCTTCCCGTACCCCGGCCCGCGAGGACGAGGGCGGTCCGTGGCACGCGGAAGCGGTGTGTCGCCGCGACGAGGCAGGACTCTTCTTCGCCCCCTCCAAGGAGCCGACGGCCGCGCGCCTCGCCCGCGAGGAGGCCGCCAAGCGGGTCTGCGCGCGCTGCCCCGTGATGGTCGAGTGCCGCGAGCACGCACTGCTCCAGCCCGAGCCGTACGGGGTGTGGGGCGGGCTCACGGCGGCGGAGCGCCGCGTGGTCCTCGCCCGGCGCCGGCGGCGCGAGGTGGAGCTGAGGAAGGCGGCCGCGGCGGACCGGATCGCCAAGGCGGGCTGACGCGGAGAGCGGAGCCGGGACGCCTGGGCCGGAAGGGTGCCGGGTCCGGGCGCGGAGACCTCCGCCGGCCCGTACGGGAAGGGGCGCCCCCACCGCACATGGGGGCGCCCCTCTTCGTACCGTCCGGCGGGCGGGCGCCCGCCCCGTCCTACTTGGCGCGGTCGAAGTCGATCTTGCTGTACGCGCGCAGCTTCGAGAGCCGGTGCGTGGAGTCGATCTGGCGGATCGTGCCGGACTTCGAGCGCATGACCAGGGACTGCGTGGTCGCCGTCTCGGCGCGGTAGCGCACCCCGCGCAGCAGCTCGCCGTCGGTGATGCCGGTCGCGACGAAGAAGACGTTGTCGCCGCTGACCAGGTCGTCCGTGGAGAGCACCCGGTCCAGGTCGTGGCCCGCGTCGATCGCCTTCTGCCGCTCGGCGTCGTCCTTCGGCCACAGCTTGCCCTGGATCACGCCGCCGAGGCACTTGATCGCACAGGCGGAGATGATGCCCTCGGGGGTGCCGCCGATGCCCATGAGCATGTCGACGCCGGTGCCCTCGCGGACGGCCATGATCGAACCGGCGACGTCGCCGTCCGAGATGAACTTGATCCGGGCCCCGGTCTCGCGGATCTCCTTGACGATGCCCTCGTGGCGGGGGCGGTCCAGGATGACGACCGTAATGTCCTCGGGCGAGGAGTTCTTCGCCTTGGCGACCCGGCGGATGTTGACCGAGACGGGGGCGTTGATGTCGACGAAGTCGGCGGCCTCGGGGCCGGTGACCAGCTTGTCCATGTAGAAGACCGCGGACGGGTCGAACATGGTGCCGCGGTCGGCGGCGGCCAGGACGGCGATCGCGTTCGGCATGCCCTTGGCGTTGAGCGTGGTGCCGTCGATCGGGTCGACCGCGATGTCGACCTCGGCGCCGGTCCCGTCGCCGACCCGCTCGCCGTTGAAGAGCATCGGCGCTTCGTCCTTCTCGCCCTCGCCGATGACGACGACGCCGTCCATCGAGACGGTGGAGATCAGGGTCCGCATGGCGTTGACCGCCGCGCGGTCCGCGCCGATCTTGTCGCCCCGGCCGACCCAGCGGCCCGCGGCCATGGCGGCCGCCTCGGTGACGCGCACCAGTTCGAGGGCGAGGTTGCGGTCGGGGGCCTCGGGAGAGACCTCCAGTTCGGGCGGGAGGGTGTGCTCGGTCATCGTTGCGCACCTTTCTGTACGGCGACGGCCGGAAATCTGTACGGCGACTGCCGGAGAATACGAGGGTGCTGCGACTCTATCGTCAGGTCGACAGATTGAGCAGGGGGGCCCACGTATGAGCGCGGGACCGTGATGCGACCATGGGGGGCGTGGCAGGTATGCGAGGCAGGCAGACGGTACGCGGGATGTTCCAGTCCCTCGGTGTGATCATGGTCGCCGCGGGCGTGATGTATCTCTTCATCCCGCACGACGAGCACGCGGACCCGGTGAAGGCGAAGGACTACCGGGTCGAGCTCCTGACGGCCCAGCGGGCGGCGCCGTACCCGGTGCTGGCCCCCCAGGACCTCGGCGAGGGCTGGAAGGCCACGGTCGTCTCGTACAAGCGCGAGAACGCCGACGCCTGGCAGCTCGGCTTCCTCTCCCCGGACACCCAGTACGTGGCGGTCCACCAGTCGACGGCGGAGCCCGGCAAGTTCGCCCCCAAGGTGTCCCAGGGCGCGAAGGCCACCGGGAAGACCCAGACGGTGGGCGGTCTGGTGTGGCAGCGCTGGGAGGGCCCGAAGTACGACGCGCTCGTCCGGACGGAGGGCGGCGCGACGACCGTGGTGACCGGTACGGCCTCCTTCGAGCGCCTTGCGGAGATGGCGGGCTCGCTGCGGTCGTCGCAGAAGGTCTGAGGGGTACGCGAGGGCGTACGGACGCGGGAAGGGCCCCGCACTCGTGGAGTGCGGGGCCCTTGCCGTGGTCGTGCGGACCGTGGTCACCGGCCCCGGGCGTCTCAGACGGTGGTGACGACCTCGTCGAAGGAGAGGCGCGGGGAGCGCGGGAACCAGGCCTCCTCGCCCGGCTTGCCGATGTTGACGACCATCAGCGGGGTGTGGTCGGCGTCGAGGAACTCCTTCTGCACGCCGGCGAAGTCCAGGCCGGTCATCGGGCCGGCGGCCAGGCCGGCGGCGCGGACGCCGACGATGAAGTAGGCGGCCTGGAGGGCGGCGTTCAGCAGGGCGGACTGCTCGCGGACCGGGCGCTCGGCGAAGAACATGTCCTTGGCCTGCGGGAAGTGCGGGAGCAGGGCCGGCAGCTCCTCGTGGAACTCGTTGTCCGCGGAGAGGATCGCGACGAGCGGGGCGGCGGCGGTCTTCGGCCGGTTGCCCTCGGCCATGTGCTTGACCAGGCGCTCGCGGGCCTCGGGGGAGCGGACCAGGGTGATGCGCAGCGGGGTCTGGTTGAAGGCGGTGGGGCCGTACTTCACCAGGTCGTAGATCGCCTGGACCTGCTCGTCGGTCACCGGCTCGTCGGTGAACGTGTTGGCGGTGCGGGCCTCGCGGAAGAGGAGGTCCTGGGCGGCGGGGTCAAGGGCGAGAGACATGCTGCGTACCTTCCGGACTGCACAAAACTGCACAAGGTGGGGTTGCTCGTACGACGTTCAAGCGATGTCCTCGACAGTACGCCCGTGATTGGTGAAACTTCAACTACCCTATCCGGATAGTGATCCGCTTCACTCGTGAGTCTACGCCAGGGCGGGAGTGCCCCGGGGCTCACTCCCCGTCGTGCCCGTCGCCACCTTCGTCCCCGCCCTCTCCGTCCGCGTCCGCCGCGAGCGCGGCGTCCAGGCGGGCCCGGGCGCCCTCCAGGCGGAGGCGGCAGACCTTCGCCAGCTCCTCGCCGCGCTCCCAGAGCGCGAGGGATTCCTCCAGGGTGGTCCCGCCCGCTTCGAGCCGCCGGACGACCTCGATCAGCTCGTCCCGCGCCTGCTCGTACCCGAGGGCCGCCTCGTCCGCGCCCGTACCCGTACCCGTACCCGCTGCCATTGTCCGTCCTTCCGTCGATGTGGTGATCTGCAGGGGCCCTCGGGGCCCCAAGTCCCCAAGCCCTCGGGCCTTCTGGTCTTCTGGTCTTCGGGCCTTTGGACCTTTGGGCCCTCGGGCCGCTCAGCCGGAGTCGGCCACGCGCCGCACCGCGAACTCGCCCTCCGCGACCCGGGCCCGCAGCTCCTCGTCCCCGGCGACCTCGCCGGGAGAGCGGACCACCGTGCCGTCGGCCCGCTGGAGCACCGCGTACCCGCGCTCCAGGGTCGCGGCGGGCGACAGCGCGCGGACCCGCGCCCGCGTGTGCGAGAGCTCCGAGTTGGCCCGGTCGAGCAGGTGGCCGAGGACCCGCCGGCTGCGGGCGAGCAGCGCGGACACCTCGTCCTCGCGCACCTCGACCATCCGCAGCGGCTGCTCCATGACGGGCCGCGCGAGCGCGTGCGCCAGGCCGCGTTCCTCCCGGTCCAGGAGCCCCTGCACGGTCCGCAGCGCCCGGTCGCGCAGGCCGCGCACCCGCTCCAGCTCCTCGCCGACGTCCGGGACGACCTTCTTGGCCGCGTCCGTCGGCGTCGAGGCGCGCAGGTCGGCCACCAGGTCGAGCAGGGGCGAGTCCGGCTCGTGCCCGATCGCGGAGACCACCGGCGTACGGCAGTCGGCCACGGCCCGGACGAGCTGCTCGTCCGAGAACGGCAGCAGGTCCTCGACGCTTCCGCCGCCCCGGGCCACGACGATCACGTCCACGTCCTCGTCCGCGTCCAGCTCCCGGACCGCCCGGACGACCTGCGGGACGGCCTTCACGCCCTGCACCGCGACGTTCCGCACCTCGAAGGCGACGGCGGGCCAGCGGCGGCGCGCGTTCTCCAGGACGTCCCGCTCGGCCGCCGACGCGCGGCCGCAGACGAGGCCGATCCGGCGCGGCAGGAACGGCAGCCGCTTCTTCCGCCCGGGCGCGAACAGCCCCTCGGCGGCCAGGGTCCGCTTCAGCTGTTCGAGCCGGGCGAGCAGCTCCCCGATCCCGACCGGCTTGATCTCGGCGGCCCTCAGCGACAGCTGCCCGCGCGGCGCGTACCACTCGGGCTTGGCGTGCACGACGACCCGGGCCCCCTCCGACACGAGGTCCGCGACCGCGTCGAAGACCTGCCGGTAGCAGGTGACGCCGATCGAGACGTCGTACGAGGGGTCCCGCAGCGTCAGGAAGACGACCCCGGCACCGGGGCGCCGCGACAGCTGCGTGATCTGCCCCTCAACCCAGACGGCCCCGAGCCGGTCGATCCAGCCCCCGATCATCCGGGAGACCTCGCCGACGGGAAGCGGCGTTTCGGCGGACGTAGTCAGAGCCATGGACCGAGCGTAACGGCGCGGTACGACAACGTCAGGACGGCGGACGGCGGACGGCGGACGGAGGACGGAGGCGGGAGCGGGGGCGGGGGCCGAGACGGGGACGGGTCCCGGGGAGGGGGCGGGGGCCGAGGCGG
>NZ_JNXJ01000051.1:0-40654 GCF_000716625.1 Streptomyces bikiniensis
ACGGTGTGGACGTCGTGGTGTGGGACAGCGACCCGGCCGTTCCGGTGGTGCGCGGCGCGGATCCCGGCAGGGTGGGCCATCACGGCCTGGAGATCATCAAGAGGGTCGCCGAGAAGCTGTTCGTGGAGCGGGAGCCGGTCGGCAAGCGCGTCATCGCCCGCCTCGCCCTGTCCGAGGCGCCGAACCCGGCGTAAGGGCCAGGCCCGGCGCCCGCCCGCGTGTATGTTTCCGTCCCAGCCCCCCCCGAAGCCCTGGTCGGGCCCATGCGAGGCACTGTCCTCCGCGATCCGGGTGTGGCCCCCGGCGACACCCTCTGAACCGTTCCTCCCGCAAGCGGGTGGAGACGGACGGGGTGGTGAGTACGGTACTGAAACAGCCGCTGGAGGGGAGCTTGTACGGCACGAGGCGGCCGTCCGGGTTCTCCCCGGGGCGACCGCCCCGTCGTGCTCTTCGCCGTGTGGCCTGCGTCAGCTCTTCAGCGCGTCCTCAAGGGTGGCGTGGCAGTCGATGACGGTGTCGGTTCCGGTCAGGACCAGGACGCGCCGGACGGCGTCCGTGGGAGTGGCGATGGACAGTCGGCTGTGTGCCCGGGCCATCTGCTGACTCGTCCTGAGCAGGACGTTGATGCCGCTGGAGTCGATGAAGGTCACGCTACTCATGTCGGCCACGACCGGCAGTGCCGACGCACCTTCGGGCAGCAGGGCCTCGCGCAGGACATCCTGCTCGTCGTAATCGATCTCCCCGCGCAGAGTGGTGATGCGGACACCGTCGACCACGCGGTGCTCCGCGGACAGCCGGGCGATCCGCTCCGCTTCGTCGTTGCTGGTCATGGTCTCCTCAACAGCGCATAAGCTGCTTTCCGACAAGGGCATGCGCGAACGATTCTGCCCCGCCTGATCGGGCCGGTTCCACCCGGACGGCGGTGTGGGAAGGCTTGCGGCACATGCGGATCGGGCTGGGCGGTAAACAGCCGCCGTGTGGGCGGGAACGAGGACGAAGCCGGTGGAACCCCGTGGCGACAGTGATAGCGGCGCGCAGCCCTTTTCGGACGGGTATCTGATGCGCGCCGGCTATGCGCTCGACGGCGACGGCACCCGCATCGCCGACGCCCGCCACCACGCCACCGCCTTCCTGGACAAGGCCCGCGCCGCGCACGACCTGACCCTCTCGGAACGCGCACGCGACCTGACCGTCCTGGTGGTCAGCGAACTGGTCACCAACGCCTGCAAGTACGCCCCCGGCCCCGTCCTGATGGAACTGCGCATCAGCACGGAGAGCGTGGAGGTCGTGGTGTGGGACAGCGACCCGGTCGTCCCCGCGGTTCTGTCCGCGGACCCGAGCCGGGTCGGCCGGCACGGCATGGAGATCGTCAAAGCCGTCACCACGGACCTGCTCATCGAGCAGGAGCCGGTCGGCAAGCGCATCACCGCCCGCATCGTCCTGAGTGACGACCCCAGCCCGGCGTAGAAGACACCGCACACCCGGCACCCGGCAAGACGGCCACCCGGACCTTGCCGGGAAGCCGCCCTTCGTGCTCCGCAGGCAGTCCTGCGATCCGCTCCGTCTTCGGACGTGGAGGGAGAGCGGTGAGCGCCGGTCCTTCCCGACCCGGCGGAGTTCCTCCTCTCCTGCCCCGGGATGCGCGGCGGCCCGGCCGGGGCTGGGCGGAATTTCCTCGGCGACTGACCAGGAGGGCGCAGCGTGCCCTCTGGGATGAGGTCGTCGTTTCACCGGGCGTCGGACACAGATGCGGTACGAAGGAGGAGCGGTGATCCCGGAGGAGCTGCGGTACACCGAGAAGCACGCGTGGGTGCTGAGGACCGGCGAGGAGAGGGTGCGGGTCGGGATCACCGACGACGCCCAGGAGCGACTCGGGGCTATCGTCTCCGTCCAGCTCCCCCGGGTGGGAGACGTGCTCACCGCGGGTCAGCGCATGGGGCAGGTGAAGTCCACGCAGGCAGCCTTCGACGTCTACGCCCCGCTCGCCGGGAAGGTCGTCGCGGTCAACGACGAACTCGCGGCGACCCCTGGGGAGATCAACGAAGACCCCTACGGCCTGGGCTGGCTCGTGGAGATCGACCTGACCGACGTCGGCGAGCTGGACAACCTCCTCGACCCGGCGGCGTACCAGGAACTCGCCAGCCAGGGCTGAACAGCCCTCCGCCACGGCGCCCCGCACCAGCCTGGAACAGCGAGGGTCGGCCACCCGGGAATCCCGGACGGCCGACTCTTTTCGCCTGCCCGGCCCCTACCCCGAGGCCGGTGTTCCAGCGCCGGAAGGAGATACGGGTGTAGCCGCTGCGGTCCTCCTCGGCGACGGGGAGCCGGCCGACGGCGTCCTCCAGCGGCAGCACCTCCGGAACAGGCACCGCCGCCGTGGTCGCGATTGCGGCCGCGGCGGCGGTGGGGGAGGAGAGGATGAGCGGGGTCACGGCGAGGCAGAACGCGGCAGCGCCGCGCAGCAGGTTGGTGATCACGCCCGTAGGCATGGCGGACCCAGGCCCGCGAACACGCCGGGCCCGGGGTGCTCATCGACCGCGCAGAGCGCCGGAGTCCGGCGGAGAAACGCTCCGCCTTGCCGTACTCGGGTTCACCCACGAGGACGAGACCGTGCGAGGCCGCTCTTCACCGGCAGGTGAGGAGCGCGTACGGCAAGAGGCTGACGTGGAGGCCTTCTCGGTCACGCCGAGGGTCTCGGAGATCGCGGGCATCGACTCGTCCTGCTTACGGGCAAGTGCCCGAACGGCCTTTGGACCGTGACGGTCGCTTCGAGCTCGCCACGGGCTCTTCGCATCGCCGCGAACATGTGCGCCAGATCTTCCCGAGGCCATGACCGGTCGACTCCGGTGGCAGGAGTGTGGTTCCGGTCGGCTGTTGTCGGCCTGCGCCTGTGATGGACCGGATACGGCAGGGCCAGGTTTGTGCGCGGAGAGAACAGTGCGGGTGCGCTGTGAGGCGAGTGTTGCTCCTGTGGATCTGTAGCTTCTGCAGACAGGGGAGCTTGTCGGTGATGACTGGCTCCGCACACCATTCTGAGGGAGCGAATCATGGGTTCTCCGGCGCAGGCATTCGGTTTCGGCATGCCGTGGGAGTCGTTGTACGGGTACAGCCAGGCCATCCGGGCCGGTGACACCGTTTACATCTCCGGGCAGCTGTCCCACGACTCCCACGGCGACTTCGTGGGCGCGGACGACTTCGAGCTTCAGGTCAGCACCACGCTGGGAAACCTGGACCGGGTACTGAAGCAGTTCGGGGCCGAGCGGAGCCAGGTCGTGGAGACCACGGTGCTGGTGAGGAACCTGCGGGAGAACTTCGATACGACAGCACGCCTTCACGCCGAGTACTTCGGGCGACACCGGCCCACCAGCACGGTCATGGGCGTCTCCGATCTGGCCCTGCCGGACCAGCTCGTGGAGATCGGCGCGCTCGTGCGTCTCGATGTGAAGCCGTAGGGGGAGTCCGGCTGGATTACTTCCCGGCTTCACCGGACCCCCATGCTCGTTCCGCTCGCTCCGGCACGTTCCGCCTGGTTTCCGTAAGGTCGAAGGGGCCGGGGCAGCGTACGCAGAACCCCTCGGAACACCGAGCTGAGACAGGACAGGCACCAGGCCGTTCTTCCACCGCCGGCCCGTCCGGCCGGTCAGCGCCAGGTGAGGTGTTCGTAGTGCAGGAGGCGGGCGCGGGCGGCCTTCTCCGTCGTGCCGAGGGCTTCGGCGACCGCGTCCATATCCGGAAAAGCGGCGTCGCAAAGCCGACGTGTTGCTGGTGACACAGCCGTGCCCATCATCCTGCCGACCCCTATCGCGTTCGACAACGGCCAGGATCGGGCGGAGGTTGAACGACAAGCTCAGATGGTGTGCCGTAGCGCGGCTTCGACGGCGTCGGTCAGTGGATCTCCAGCGGATCGTGGGTGGCGTGCGAGGCCGAGTTCGACGTCCGGCAGGCCGGGCAGGGCGGCCGTGTCGTGGCATGCCATGGCCTGTTCGAGGTTGGTGGGCATGAGGGCCGCCACACCGAGTCCGGCCCGGATGGCGGCGAGTACGCCGACCAGGCTGTTGCTTTCGAACGCCACCCGCCAGGGTCGGTCGGCGCGTTCCAGGGACTGCAGTACGGACGTGCGCCAGAAGCACGGGTGGGAGAACAGCACCACCGGCAGTGGATCAGCGGCCACGTCCACGCCGGGGCCGATCGCCCAGACCAGCGGACGCCGTACGGTCCAGCGCGGCGGTCCGGGGAGGGCCGGCACCTCATCGAGCACAAGCTGGATGCGGTCCGTGTCGAAGGCCTCCCTCGTCGCGGTGTCGGACATGCTGAGCACCTCCAGGGTGGCGCCGGGGTGCAGCCGGGCGAGGTCGGCGAGGGCTTGCGGCAGATGGGATGCAGCGAGGTCTTCGAGGAGCCCTACGCCGCAGCGACCGGTGAGCGTGCGGCCGGTTGCGGTGAGTGCCTGCGCCGAGAGCGACAGAATTCGTTCGGCGTACGGCAGGAGCTCCTCGCCTGCCCGGGTCGGCGAAACGCCGGAAGGGGACCGGTGCAGCACCGGGCGGCCGACGGCCCTCTCAAGCTTGCGTATCTGCTGGCTGATTGCGGGCTGGGAATGCCCGAGCAGGGTTGCGGCGCGACTGATGCTCCCCGCCTGCACGACCGTGACGAAGGCCCGCAGCAGGGTGGTCTCAAGATCTCTCGCTATAACAACTCATTATGTCCAGCAGAGCAGATGAGCCTCTACCTGTGGGCCGGTGGTGGGTCTAGCGTCCCGCAGGTGATCCGATACCGACAGATTCTCGTCGTGCCAGGAATGGCAGCGCTGTTGGGCGTCTCCTTTGTCGCCCGTACCGCCGTCACGGCGACCGTGATGGCACTCACGATGTACGTCGTGCTGGGCCTGCACATGAGCTATACGGCGGCCGGCGGCGTATCGGCGGCTCTGACCATCGGGCTGGCGCTGAGCGGACCGCTGCTCGGTCGCCTGATCGACCGACGGGGTCTGCGCCGCGTGCTGGGGGTGACCGTTGCCGTGCAGGCCGGGGTCTGGCTGAGCGTGCCGTTCCTGCCGTACACAGCCCTGCTGGGTGCCGCCTTCGTGGCGGGACTGCTGATGGTGCCGGCCCAGCAGGTGGCCAGACAGGCGATCGCCGCGAGCACGACGCCGGCACAACGCCGGGCCGCGTTCGCGCTGGAGTCGGTACAGGGCGAGCTGTCGTACCTCGTGGGCCCGGCGGCCGTGATCCTGTGCGCCACGAAGGCGAGCCCCGGCGCGGTGGCGTGGGGACTGGGGACCCTGATCGTGGTCGGCGGGACCGGGATGGCCCTGCTGAACCCGCCACTGCGGGCAGAGGACGAGGCGGAGGCCGAACGGCCCCCGCGACGGGAGTGGCTGGACGTCGGCATGGTTGCCGTGCTGACGATGGCGTTCGGTACGACGATGCTGCTCAGCGGCGTCGACATAGCCGTCATCGCCACGCTCGAGGAAGCGGGACAGGCCCCCTGGGCCGCCGTGGTCATTGCCGTGCTCGGTGCGGGCTCCGTGACCGGCGGGCTCGTCTACGGTGCGTTGTCACGGCCTCTGCCCACCTGGTTCCTGCTCGGCTTGCTCGGGCTCGTGACGCTTCCCATCGGGCTCGTCCGCGAATGGCCGTGGTTGTGTGTGGCGGTCCTCGGCACAGGGCTTCTTGCCGCCCCCGCCCTTTCCGCGCTGGCCGACACGGTGACCCGACTGGCCCCGGCCGGTGTGCGAGGTGAGGCAACAGGTCTGCAATCCTCCGCTCAGAGTGCGGGTTTCGCCCTCGGGTCCCCGATCGCCGGAGTGGCGGTCGACGTGTCCGTTCCGGCGAGCGGCTTCGCCGTGGCCGGGCTCATCGGCCTGGCCACCGCGATGACCGGATACCTCCTGTGCCGCCGCAGGCCGTCGCCGTGGGCACCCGCTTCGATCCGCCACGATCCGACGAAGACGACAGATGCCGGCGTCCTGTGATCGGTGAGCCAGGTGCGTAACGGCCGCGGCACGTCAGCACATCGAAGTCCGTGCAAGGGGCGACATGGGCTGGACAGCCCGGCCGGCTACTCCCGCTTACTGATCGTTTCAGAATGAGGTGCGCAGGCGGCGGAGGCACGTAAGGCTGCAGACCGGTTCAAGCAGGCCCTGATGAAGATCGGCGCGTCGCTCGTAGCGGATGCGGAGCCGTTTGAACCGGTGCAGCCAGGTGAAGGCGCGCTCGACCACCCGGCGCACCTTGCCGAGACCGGAACCGTGGGCGACGCCGCGTCGGGCGATCAGCGGTTCGATGCCGCGCTTCCACAGTAGTCGGCGGTACTTGTCGAAGTCGTAGCCCCGGCCGGCATACAAACGGCGCGGCTTGCGGCGCGGGCGTCCCCGAATCGACGGGACGGCGTCCAGCAGCGGCAGCAGTTGGACGACGTCGTGTCGGTTGCCGCCGGTGAGCGTGACGGCGAGAGCGGTTCCATGTCGGTCGACGATCAGGTGGTGCTTGGAGCCGGGCCGGGCGCGGTCGACGGGTGAGGGCCGACGTGATCCCCCTTTTCAGGGCCCGGACGTGCGATCCGCCCACGGAACAGTCGTCCAGGTCCAGCAGGCCGGCGCGGCGAAGTTCGGTCAGCAGGGCGGCATGCAGGCGTGGCCGGACTCCAACCTCGGTCCGGTTCCGCATCCGGCGCCAGGCCGTCACCCCGGAGCAGCCCACCGTCTCCGTGTGGACATCACGCCGTGCAACGCCGGTCCGCAGCACATACATGATGCCGGCGAGTGCCACCCGGTCGGGAACCCCAAGCCGCCCGGGGGGGCGACGTCTCCGTTCGGGAGTGGGCGGCAGAGTGGGGTCACCCGTTCCCACAGGTCGTCAGGAACAAGCTCAGCACGCACTCCGGCCACCCTGCCGACCGGGATCGTCGAGCACAGGACTCGCAGCTCAACTCATTCGCAAGCGATCAGTTGGTGCGGTGTCCGGGGCAGCCGCACCGCTACAGTGCGCCGAATCGCGCCTGAGCTTGCCGTTCGTAACAGAGCGGGACATTGGCCGAACGACGAACTCGTCCAACGCACCTTGGGTCAACGGAGCGCTGCGTCAGCTTCCCGGGGCAGGGAGCCGTGCTGGTGAGAATCCGCGCGTGACGCACGGTGGAGCGGGCGGTCATACTGACCCGCGGAATTCCAACGGGGAAGTGCGGCACAGGGGGTGGAGCGTGGACGGCGTGGACCTGCCGGAGCGCATCGGCGACTACACCGTGGAGCGTGAGCTGGGGTCGGGCGGCATGGGGACGGTGTACCTGGCACGGTCCCGGGGCGGACGTACCGTGGCCGTCAAGGTGGCCCGACCCGAGCTGGCCGCCGATCCGCACTTCCGCGCCCGGTTCCGTGCTGAGGTCGACGCCGCACGCAGGGTCGGCGGGTTCCATACGGCGCAGGTCGTCGACGCTGATCCAGACGCACCGGCTCCCTGGCTGGCGACCGCCTACGTCGCGGGGCCGACGCTGTCGGGGCTGCTCGCCGAACGGGGGCCAATGGACGAGGCCGGACTGCGGTTGCTCGGCGCGGCGTTGTCGGAGGCGCTGAAGGCCATCCATGACTGCGGCCTTGTCCACCGTGACCTCAAGCCGGGCAACATCATCATGGCCGACGACGGTCCGCGCGTGCTCGATTTCGGTATCGCACGGGCCCTGGAGTCGACCCGGCTGACCTCGACCGGCGCGGCCTTCGGCACACCCGGCTTCCTGGCTCCCGAGCAGGCTCAGGGTCTCGACGTCGGCGGCGCCGCCGACGTGTTCTCGCTGGGCGCGGTGCTGGTCGCGGCGGCTGGTGGGCAGGCGTTCGGGGAGGGCACCCCGATGATGCTGATGTACCGGGCCGTGCATGAGCCGGCGGACTTGTCCGCCCTGCCCGAGGGCCTCCGCCCGCTGGTTGCCTGCTGTCTGGCCAAGGACCCGGCGCAAAGACCGACTGCCAAAAGACTGCTGGACCTCCTTGCCCCTCCCACCGCCGGGGCGCGGGCGGCTGACGAGCCTGCCTACCCGCCGACGCTGGTGCCCCCGGCCGCTCCGCCCACGCCGACAGCCGCGTCGGCCGCGGCACCGACCGCCAGCAGCATCGCCGACGCTCCCACGGCTACTGCGGCCCCGCACGCCGAGCCCCGAGGCGCTGAGCCCCCGCCGGGGTTCCCGCAGCAATCGGACCTGACCCCGGAGGCGAAGAACGCACCGGCGGGGGGAAACCCCACCGGACGGGCCGCCGCCGTTGTGACCGTAGCCCTGCTCGTGCTCGGCGGCGTCGGCTACGGCATCTACGCGGCTGCAGGGCCGGGCTCGGATGCCTCCTTCCCGAAGGCCACGCACGAACTCGTCATTCCCGAGTCGATGGTGGACGGCGCGTACTCGCGCGACATCGAGGGCCGCCTCCCCGCGGACCCGCAGCCGGACAGCAAAGACCGTAAGAGATCGACGCACTACATCGCCGACTACACCCGCACCAGTGCCGGCAGCGGGAAGGGGGGCGCCTTCCGCACGGTGCATGTGTACGGCTCGTCCGGACGGTACAAGGACCCGGAGGGAGATCGGGACGGCCTGATAGGAGCCATGACCGTCACGGGTAGCGAGACCGTCAGCGATCCGCCTAGAACGATCCGCGTTCCTGGCTCGGACGTCGATTTCCGCTGCACGACGGTGGACAATAAAACCGTATGTGGCTGGGGCGACGACAACACCACCGTCGCGATCGCGTTCACTCCGACCGGCTCACTTGAAGCGGCCGCAGCGGAGACTCGCAAGATACGCGACAACATACGTAAGCCGATTACTCAACAGCCCTGACTGATCGCCTGCAGCATCATCTGCCTCCGGCGCCCTCGTGGATCATTTTGAAACGATCAGTCAGGAGCCGACCGAGGTCACTCTGCGAACTCATCGGACACCGTCTAGGACTTGCCTGATCCTGGTCCGTCGATCGGACTTCGGGAATCGCGACCGATTGGGTTCGGCCGCAAGGATCCGGCGATGTCGGCCGCCGCGTGGGCGTAGGTGCGGACCAGGGGCCGCGTGTCGTCCGCGCGCCAGGCGAGGGCAAGGCGGCTGGGGGTGAGGCCGTCGACGGGCCGGGTCACGACGCCGTCCCGGGCGAGGAGTGGGGCGTTGCCGGACGCGACCAAGCAGATGCCGAGGCCGCCGACGAGCGCCTCGTACGTCTCGTCGGTGCCGGCGATCACCCCGCCGATGACCGGTGGGCAGCCGTTTCGGCAGTCCAGGGCCAGCCAGTGGTCGCGTAGTTCGGGCCCGGAGTCCGGCAGGGCGAGGAAGGGCTCGTCAAGCAGGTCTGCGAAGTCCAGGCGCGTGCGGGCGGCCAGTGGGTGCGTCTCCGGAAGAGCGACGAGCCGGGGTTCGGTGGCCACGACGACCCGGTGGAAGCGCTCCGCGTCGGCCAGCGGCAGCCAGACGAACGCCACGTCGCTGGAGCCGTCGGCGAGTCCGGCTGTCGGGTCCTCCCAGCCGACCTGTCGCAGTTTGAGGACGGCCTCCGGGTGGGTGGCCGTGAAGCGGGAGCGGATCGCGGGCAGCAGTCCGCCGCGCCCGGGACTGGTGCTCATGCCGACGACGAGGGTGCCGTCCGCGGCCTCACGCGCCCGCTGCACCGCCTCGTGGCCGGCTTCCCAGGCGGCGAGCACTGCGCGGGCGTGCGGCAGCAGGGCCGTACCGACAGCGGTGAGGGACACGCCCTGCGGGTCGCGGTCGAAGAGGGGCGCGCCGAGCTGACGTTCCAGGGCCCGTATTTGCTTGCTGAGCGCTGGCTGCGAGACGTACAGCCGTTCGGCGGCCCGGGTGAAGTGGAGCTCCTCCGCAACGGTGAGGAAGGAACGCAGTTCGCGCCCGTGGACATCTGTGATCGTCATGCCCATGGGTTATCACGAGAGGTCTTGGACGTCCAAAGCCCTTGTGCGGCAGCCTTGTTGTGTCGTTGGAAAAGACACGAAGAGGGAGTACGGGTATGAGCAGGGTCTGGCTGGTCACGGGCGCCAACAGCGGTTTCGGCCGCGCCTTCACCGAGGCGGCGGTCGCCGTCGGGGACGTCGTGGTCGCCACGGCCCGCCGCGTCGAGTCGCTGGCGGACCTGGTCGCCGCCCACCCCGACCAGGTGGACCCGGTCGCCCTGGACGTGACCGACACCGCCGCGATCGACCGGGTCGTCGCGGAGGTCGCCGCAAGGCACGGCCGCATCGACGTCCTGGTCAACAACGCGGGCCGCACACACGTCGGTTCGGTCGAGGAGACGGCCGACGCCGAACTACGCGCTCTTTTCGACGTGCACGTCTTCGGCCCTGCCGCCCTCGTCCGGGCCGTACTGCCGCACATGCGGGCTCGGCGCTCGGGCGCAATCGTGCAGCTCAGCAGCGTCGGCGGACAGATGTCGATGGCTGGCTTCGGCGCGTACAGCGCGACCAAGTTCGCCTTGGAGGGGATGTCCGAGGCGCTCGCTGCCGAGGTACGTCCGCTGGGCATCGACGTCCTGATCGTGGAACCCGGTGCCTTTCGCACGAGCCTTTTCGGCAACCACAGCCTGAGCGCGGAGGGGATCGCGGACTACGCGGACACGGTCGGTGCAACCCGCGCGCACGTGGAGGGCGGGGGCGGCACCCAGGCGGGTGATCCGGCGAAGGCCGCCGCGGCGGTCCTGGCGGCGCTCGACGCGAAGGAGACCCCACTGCGGCTCGCGCTGGGGGATGATGCGATCGACACCATCCGGGGCCACCTGGAGCAGGTGCGGGGGGACCTCGCGGCCTGGGAAGAGGTCGGCCGGGACACCAAACTGTCCTGACCGGTCGGCCTCTCCGTACTCTTCTGCAGGGAACGCGCCGGAGGTACGTGCGGATCGCGCGGGGAGGGTACGCGTGGTTGGTCAGGACAGCATCGGGCTCGGCAGACGGGCTCGGCAGACGGTCGATCCCCTCGATACGGCCCGGCCAATGCCGTCAGCGCCGTCGGCCGCCGCCAGGGGCACCGAGGGGATCCGTTCCAGGTGCTGTTCACGGACCGGACCGGACCGGTCGACCGGACCGGACCGGTCGGTAACGGCGGCCTGGTCCGGTCCCATGCCGCATCAGTGGGCCTTTTCCAACCTGTCGGCGGTGGCCGCGTGTTGTGACCGGGCACTTCGTTGCCGACTGCGTCCGGACGAAGCCAGCCACGTTGGAATCAACTGGGTGATCGATCCCGATCATGACAGGATGACGGTTCAGGGCAGGGGAGGCGGGACGTCATGGGGCTGGACTACAGCTATGAGATCTTCATGCCCTCTCGGAACGTTGCGAGAGCGCTGACCCGGCTGGCCGAGCTCACCCCCAGGGCCGCGAGACGCTGCCGCTTCCGGTGACCCTGCCGGGCGGGGAGCAGGTGATCGTGCCGTTCACCTCGAAGTTCAAGAGCGAACCGGTCGACTGTTCGGCAGGCGGTTCGCTCGAACTGGACACCTCGATCGCCGTCGGCGTCGACGACGCGGTGCGCGAGTTCCTCCCCATCCGGGCGCCCTTCCGCGGCCGTCGCCTCAAGCGGTGGCAGCGCCGCCACAACAGCACACACGCCGAGATCCGCTGCCTCGGCGAGCAGGCCATGGCCACCCCGAAGGGCTGGCGTCTCCTGCGGAAGCTCCGCTGCGGCACCCACCGCATCACAGCGACTGTCCAGGCCGTCCTCGTCGTTCACCACGCGTCAGCGTGAGGTTGGAAAAGGCTCAGTATCCTCCCTCAGTGCCCTGGGTGCGGCGCCCGTCGCCGCCTCTCGACACCCGCACCATCGGAGCAGTCTGGTGTCGGGCCTGGAGCCGGCCTGGTCGGCGAGACGTCGCTAGACGCCGGACGGGCCGCTCTCGAGGGCCGCCGGGAGCACGACCCGGATGCCGAACTCGTAGGTGCCCGTCGCCCCGGCGATGGCGATGAAGAGGTCGGCGAAGAGTTCCTGGCCCCGGGCCGTGCTGATGCCGCCGAGGTCGAGGACCGCTTCCTCGGACCAGCCCAGATCGGCGAGCAGGCCCCGCACCGCCTTCTTCGCGTCCGCGTCCTCACCGGAGAGGAACACGTTGCTCGGCCCGTCGAGGGAGTCCGGCCCGACCATCACACCCCGGTCGACGGTCGAGAACGTCTTCACCACGCGCGTGTCCGGGAACGCGCGCTGGATCTCCTCGCCGAGACTGACGACCGGGTGGGACGGCGCCCCGTCCTCCCGGAAGCCGACGGCGACGTCCAGCAGGACCTTTCCGGCGAGTGCGGGAGCGCCGATGCTGTCGAGCAGGGCCATCGAGGCCGTGCCCGGGGTGGCGTTCACCAGCACGTCGGCGTGCTCGGCCGCCGCCGACGGGTCCTCGACCCGTACGCCCTCCGCGACGACCTCGTCCAGCTCCGCGAGGAGTGCCGGGTCCCGCGGCCGTCGTGAACCGAGGACCACGTCATGGCCGGCCCGCGACCACGCCGACGCAAGTGTCCTGCCCACATGTCCTGTACCGAGGATTCCTATACGCATGCGGATCATCCTGCCGCCGCAGGCCCGTCCGCACCTCGGCCCGAAGCCCCCACCGCCCTCGTTCTCCCGTCCTAGGCCGGACGCCTCGTCCGTGCCGGAGAGGGGGTCGGTGGTACGGGGGTGCGCGGGGCCGGAACGAGGTCAGACCCTCCTCAGGCGGTGGCCGATGCGGTGGTGATCCGGTCCGCGTACACCCGGTACGCCTTCCGCCCGGCCGGGGCGGCTCCCTCGGCGGCGAGACCGGCGCACAGGTCGAGTGCGGCCTGGTGAACGGAGAGCGGCGCCATGACCCGTACCGAGTAGCCCTGGCCCCGCCGGACCGTCCGCCCGGCGGCGAAAGTCTCGCGCACCGTCTGGTCCTCGGTGTCCGCAGCTGCTCGGCGGTGAGGCCGGGCACGTCCAGTGCGAGGCTCGCGTCGGCGGCCACGGCCTGCTCCTCGCCCACGTCGGCAAGACCGGTGTCGGCGAGCAGTGCGGACAGGTCCTCGGGGACCTTGCGGGCGCCGGCGCCATCGAGGGCGCGGCGGGCCGCGTCCGCGAGGCGCACGACGTCCCCGACCGCGGCCTCGTCCAGGAGCCGGATGAAGCCGGGGCGCTTGAGCGGGTGCAGGCGGCTGGAGGTCGCCGGGTCCTCGTAGGCGGGAGCGTCGGCGGCGAGGTACTCGGCGAGGTGGTGCTTCTGGCGGAGGTCGGTCTGCTTGTCCGCCGAGTGCTCAGGTAGAGCCGGGCGGTCACGAGGGTCGTCCTCTCGCAGAGCCGGGCCGCGACGGCTGCGGCGTTCAACGGTGCCCTAAGGGCCGTCCCGTAACTCAGGGCGTAGGCCGGCGCGCCACCACAGGCAGATCCGTTTGTCCGGTTGCACCCCGACTCGCGGCCTCATGCCGAGGCAGCGGGTCCTGGTGTGGGTGGTGCTGTGGCGGCGCTTCCACCGCTTGGGGCGCCGGCCTCGAAACGGTACGCGGACGGGGTTGCCGGCGCCTTGGTACGCCTTGTCCGCCCAGCACCTGAGGCCTGCTTCGGCGAGGACTTCGGCGATCCCGTGGTGTCGCGCGGCGGTCAGGTCTTCGAGGGCTCCCGTCCTCGCGGTAGCGGCGAGCGCGACGGGCTGGGGGCCGGGCACGGTGACTCGCTCGCCTGCCCGGGCCACTGGGATCCGGTCCCGGTGCATACGCTCCGCGGCGACCTCGTTCGCCGTGTCCCAGCCGTCCTCCTGGTCGAGGACCTCGATCCCGTACTCGTTCAGAGTCCGTTCGTCGAGCTGCGCCACCACCTCGTCCCAGAGCGCAAGGAAGTCCGCGAACGCTTCCTGCCGCTGTCCGCGAAGTCATCGCTCGTGCTCGACCTTCGCCTGGTCGCGCACCTGTCGGCGTCCGGCCCACACACCGATGAAGCTGCTGGCCACAGCCACGGTCCCTGCCGCTCCGGCCGCTACGACAGCCGCCACCCCCTGGTCCATGAGGTCATCCTGCCCGGCTCCTGCGACAGGCGGTCTCCGGCTACGCCGTCTCACTGAGGAGTTCCCGTGCCATGACGATCCCGGTAGCGGACCTGGGGCTGCAGGGCAGTCCCCGTGACTTTTCCGGAAGGCCGGCGGCGCCGGGCGGGGTTGGGCAGGACGGGTCTCCCGCCCGCTGGACGTCGATGACGACCGCACGCCGCCGTCCAGCCGCACAACGCTCCAGATCCCCAGGAATCGTAGGTCCCTTTCGGCACCACCAAACCCGAACGTACCCATCGCAGCCATCCTGAATTTCTCAAACAATCAACACCGGACCAAAACGTCTCAACCTTCCTACGTCGCCGCCCTTTCCGAGCTGAGCTTCCCTCAGAGTGCTTGTCTCGAAGGGGTAACGAGAAGGGGGGCAGTGTGTGGGGGTCGTGAGGGCATGGTGTGAGGTTTCCCAGGTCAGCACCCTTCGCATAGAGGATCGCGCACCACGTGAACCACTCCATATCCCGGTCCGGCGGCGCCTCGGCGCCGTCGGACCGGCGCTCGGGCGGACGGCTCCGCGCCGTCGCCGCCCTGGCCGTCGCCGCTCTCGCGGCTCAGACGGCCGTGGCCGCTCAGCGGCCGCCGTCCCCGAGAGCACCCCCGCCGCCGTCATGCCGGCCTTCGGTGCCGCCGAGGCCCAGGAGTCTTCCACCGCGCACCTGTTGGCGCGGCTCCAGAAGCGCGAGATCGAGATCCTCGACGAGCGCACCGACTCCACCAGCTCGTACGCGCTGCCGGACGGCAGCACGTCGGTGCGCTCGTACACCGGTCCCATCCGGGTCAAGGACGCGGCCGGCCGCTGGCAGCCCATCGACACCTCGCTCGTGGACACGGGCACGGCCGTCAGGCCCAAGCGGGCCGCGGCCGACGTGACGCTTTCCGACGGCGGCTCCGGCGAGCCCCTGGTCGAGGTGGCCCGCGGCACGCAGTCGCTCGGCATCGGCTGGGCGGGCGAGCTGCCCGCGCCCGAACTGAGCGGCTCGACCGCCACGTACAAGGGTGCCGTCCAGGGCGGCGACCTCGTCGTCACCGCCCTCAAGGAGGGCTTCTCCCACTCCGTCGTCCTCCACGAGAAGCCCAAGGGCCCGGTGGAATACCGGATTCCGGTCGAGGCGAGCGGCCTGACCCTGAAGGAGACCGCCGACAAGCGGCTGCGCTGGGACGACGCCCGGAACAAGGCGAAGGCCACCGCCCCCGCCCCGGTCATGTGGGACTCCTCCTATGACCGTGCCTCCGGCGACGCCCGGCACATCGCCGCCGTCGACGTACAGGTCGAGAAGGGCAAGGACGGCGAGGGCCAGGTCCTGGTCCTCAAGCCGGACACGAAGTTCCTCGCGGACCCGAACCTCGTCTACCCGGTGACGATCGACCCGACCGACTCGCTGATGGGTCCGGTCACCGACACCTGGATCCAGTACGACGACTACCTGACCTCCCAGCGCGGCTCGACCGAACTCAAGGCGGGTACGTACAACGGCGCCGAGAAGGCCCGTTCCTTCCTGCAGTTCAACGCGGACAAGTACAAGGGCAAGGTGATCACGGACACCGATCTGCGCCTGTACTCGTCCTACTCGTCCACCTGCACCACCACGAACTCGGGCAACGAGGTCCGCCGGATTACCGGCGCCTGGGACCCCTCGGCGATCTCCTGGTCCAACCAGCCGGCCACCACCACCGCGGGCGCCGTGGTGAACAAGGCCGCCAAGGGCTACAGCACGAGCTGCCCGGCCGGTCACGTGTCGTGGGACATCGACGCCATCGTCCAGGCCTGGGCCGACGGGCAGCCGAACCACGGCGTGCGGCTCGCCGCCGTGGACGAGACCGACGTGCTGACCTGGCGCCGTTACCACTCGGCCAACCAGACCGACGGCTCCCACAACGCCGCGTACGAGCCGTCCCTCACCGTCACGTACAACACCAAGCCGGGCGCCGCGACGCCGCTCTCCCCGCTGTCGGGCACGTCGACCAACGACACCACGCCGACTCTGACGGGCAAGGCCACCGACGCCGACGGCAACACCGTCCAGCTCACGTACGAGATCTGGACCCCGACCGGCACCGCCGCCGTGCAGACGGGCAAGTCGGCCTTCGTCGCCTCCGGCGCCAACGCGCCGTGGACGGCCGCGACCGCGCTGGCGCCCGGCAGCTACAAGTGGCGCGCCGCGGTCCACGACGGCACCAGCTGGAACGGCACCTGGTCCGCCTGGCAGACCTTCACGGTCGACACCGCCAAGCCGGCCGTCACCGCCGTTTCCTCGGCCGACTTCCCGGCCGGGCAGTGGTCCGGCACGCCGAACGCCGACGGCGACTTCACCGGCTCCTTCAGCTTCACCCCGCCCGCCGCCGACGTGAAGGACGTCCAGTACCGGCTCGACTCCGGAGCCTGGATCACCGCCGCCACCACGGGCGCGGCGGTCTCCAGGTCCCTCGTGTTCAAGGCGGGCGCGCACACCCTGACCGCGCACACCCGTGACGCGGCGGGCAACGTGTCGGCCGACACCGTGTACTCCTTCTCCGCAGGCAAGGGCGCGGCCCTGGTCTCCCCGGCCGAGGGCGACCGCCCGGCCCGCCGGGTGACGCTGGCGTCCGAGGGCCGCACCACCTACACGGGCGTGCGCTACCAGTACCGGCACGGCGAGGCCGACGCCTGGAAGGACGTGCCCGTCGCCGACGTGCGCCGTTCCCTCGACGGCGCCACGGTCGGCGCCTGGCCGCTCGCCGTGACCGGCGGGAAGCCGGCGTCCCTGTACTGGAACATCACCGCCACCCTGGCCAACGACGGCCCCGTGGACATCCGCGCGGTGTTCGGCGGAGGCACCACCACCGACGCCTCCCCCGAGGCCGAGGTCGTCGTCGACCGCAACGCGGGCGAGGCGCCGACCGCACAGGTCGGCCCCGGTTCGGTGAACCTGCTGACCGGTGACTACAAGCTGAGCGCCAAGGACGTCCAGGCGTTCGACGTGGCGGTCAACCGCGCCGCCTCCTCGCGCGCCAACCCCGACGACTCGGAGGGGCAGTCGGCCATCTTCGGTCCCGGTTGGGTCTCCTCCGTCAGCGCCGAGACCTCTGGCAGCGGCTACACGCAGCTGCGGAAGACGTCGGCGACCTCCGTGGAGATCCTCGACGCCGACGGCGGTTCCACCGCCTTCACCGCCAAGGCGGGCGGCGGCTGGGAACCCGAGGCGGGGGCCGGCACGCTGACCCTGACCGGCTCGCTCACCGGTGACACCTTCACCCTGAAGGACACCGACGCGACGGTCACCGTCTTCGCGAAGGCGGGTACGGGCGCCACCACCTGGACGCTCGCGACCTCCGCCGCCGCCGTGGACGACTCGACGGTCGCCGTCGTCTCCGAGACCGTCACCCAGAACTCCGCGACGGTCGTCCGTCCGAGGTACCTCATCTCCCCCACCGAGGCCGTCCCGGCCGCGACCTGCCAGGCCGCGCCGTCCACCAAGGGCTGCCGGGTCGTCGAGTTCGTCTACGCGACGGCCACCACGGCCACCGGCTGGTCGACGGCCGCCGACTTCGGTGACATCGCGGGCCAGGTCAAGGAGATCAAGCTGTGGGCCACCGACCCCGGTGCCGCCTCCGCCCGGGACGAAGTCCTCTCCCGCTACCGCTACGACAAGTCCGGGCGGCTGCGCCAGCAGTGGAACCCGCACTACTCGCAGGCCACGCAGGTCCAGTACTCGTACGACGCGGCCGGCCGTGTCTTCTGGATGATGCCGGGCACCGAGCAGCCGTGGAACTTCCACTACGGCAAGGCCGGTTCGTCCCTCACCACCGGTGAGGGCATGCTCCTCAAGGTGACCCGCCCGACCCTGAAGCAGGGCACGGTCGGCACCGCGGAGTCCACCGCGACCAGCACCGTCGTCTACGACGTCCCGCTGACCGGCGCAGCCGCGCCGCGCACGATGGACCGGGCCACGGTCGGCGCCTGGGCGCAGAACGAGGTCCCCACCGACGCGACGGCCGTCTTCCCCGCCGACTCCGTTCCGGCCTCCTCCACCGGAGCCGACCTCGCCGCAGGCGGTTACGGCCGCGCCTCGGTCACCTACATCGACGCCAACGGGCGCGAGACGAACACGGCCACACCCGGCGGCGGTCTGACCACCACCGAGTACGACGCCTTCGGCAACGAGGTGTCCTCGCTGTCCGCCGCCAACCGCGACCTCGCCCTCGGCACCGGTCCGGACGCGGCCGACCGGCTCTCCGCCCTCGGCATCGCGGGCCTGAGCACCGCCGAGCGGGCCGAGCGGCTCTCCGCCTCCACGGTGTACTCCACCGACGGCCAGCGGGTGCTGCACTCCTACGGCCCCCTCCACCTGGTCTCCCTCGCGGGACCGGTCGCGGCCTCCGGCGCCAACCCGGGCCTGCCGGCCGGCGCGCTCGTCCCCGCCCGCGAGCACATGGCCAACAAGCACGACGAGGGCCGTCCGGCCGACGCCGCCGTGTCCGGTCTGCCCACCTCCTCGGTCACGGGCGCCTCGATCGAGGGCTACCCCCAGGACGCCGACACCCGGACCACGGTCACCACCTACAACTGGACCACCGGCGAGGACCTGCTCACCCGGGACGCCGATGGCAACCAGCTGAGCAACACCCGTTCCACGTACCGCGCGGACGGCAAGCTGGCCACCACCAGTCTCCCCGCCTCGAACGGCACCGACGCCGGCACCCTGACCTATACGTACTGGACCGCCGGCGGCACCGGAGCGTGCGCCGGACGCCCGGAATGGGCCGGCCTGCTGTGCCGGACCGAGCCCGCGGGCAAGGTCACGGGCGGCACGCCCGCCGACGCGCCCACCACCGCGTACACGTACAACCGCTGGGGCGGCGTGGCCACCACCACCCGCACCGCCAACGGCGCCACGCTGACCAGCACCGTCGTCTACGACGACGCCGGCCGGCGCGCCCGGACGAGCTCGACCGGCGGTCCGGGCACGCCCGTGCCGGAGACCGTGTTCACCTACGACCCGGAGACCGGGAAGACGACGGGCCAGACGTCCGGCGGGAAAACGATCTCCTACCGGTACGACACCCTCGGCCGTCTCGTCTCGTACCAGGACGGGGCGGGGAATACCGCCACCACCGAGTACGACCTGCTGGACCGGCCGGTGAAGTCGGCCGACTCCACCGGGGCCGGCACCACCTACGGATACGACGCCGCAGGCCGGCTGGCCACGCTCACCGACTCCGCAGCGGGCACCTTCACGGCCGGCTACGACGCCGACGGCCGGCTGGTCACCCAGGCGATGCCGGGCGGCTACCGGCTGAAGGTGACCACCGACCCGGCCGACCGGACGACGGCCCGCGAGTACACCGACGCCGCCGGCACCACCGTCCTCGCCGACATCGCCGAGCACCGCGTCAACGGCCGCATGGCCGGCCACAGCCAGACCGACGGCACCGGCGTCTCCACCGACCTCGTCTACGACGCGGCCGGACGGCTGACCGGCGCCACCGACACCTCCGCGGCAGGGTGCGCGGCCCGCGCCTACGGCTTCGACGCCAACAGCAACCGGACGTCGAAGTCCACGACCCGGGACGACTGCGACGCGGCCACCGCGGACGCGGCCGTCACCACCGAGTCGTACACGTACGACAGCGCGGACCGGCTGACCGGCTCCGGCCGGACGTACGACGCCTTCGGCCGTGCCACCACCGACGGCACCGCCACGCTGGAGTACTTCACCGGTGACCTGCTGCGGTCGGAGACCGTCGGCACGCAGCGCCGCGTCTGGGACCTCGACGCCGCGAGCCGGCCCGCCGTGGCCACGACCTGGACCCAGGGGCAGGACGGCGTGTGGAACGCCGTCGGAACCGTCACCCAGCACTTCGGCGACGACTCCTCGAACCCCGACTGGGCGGCGCACTCCGACGGCACGGTCACCCGTTTCGTCAACGACCTCGCCGGCGGACTCGGCGCGATCACCGGCCCCGGCGGCGGCGTCGTGCTCCAGCTGGCCAACCTGCACGGGGACATCGCGGTCCAGCTCGACCTGACCACCCCCGCCGGCACGTCGGTCCAGCACTACGACGAGTACGGGCTCCCGACCGAGGACACCCGCGCGGCCGGCTACGGCTGGCTCGGCTCCACCCAGGTCTCCAGCGAGACCCTCAGCGGCCGGGTCCTGACCGGCGCACGCGTCTACGACCCCGCCACCGGCCGCTTCCTCCAGGCCGACCCGAAATACGCGGGCGGCAAGAACGCCTACGTCTACTGCGGCGGCGACCCGGTCGGCTGCAGCGACACCAGCGGCCTTGCCGACTATTACCGCTACTACGACCTGGGCAAGACCGGCGCGTCGGACAAGTCCGTCTTCAATTACTGGAAGAGCCACTTCAAGGACGTCTTCCCGATCCCCGGCCGCCCGAACAAGATCACCCGGGAAGGACAGGACTTCACCCTCCGGCCCGTCGTGCTCAGCTACTCGTGGTACTTCCCCGTGAACGTCAACAGCATCGGCAAGAGCTACCTCCAGCTCGGCGCCCGCTTCGGGCACCCCGACTGGCCCGGCGGCTGGGTCGGCTTCGACCTCTACAAGAAGAAGGGCCGGATGAAACTGGAGATCCGCGGTCACCTCGGCGGTGGCGCGGCAGTCCTCGGCCGGAGTTTCAACGAGGCGATGGCGAAGAAGTACTGGGACAAGCTGGGCGGCAACCTGCGGAAGGTCGTCCGCGACAGGTTCTGACCCGGACCGGCCCGGAGAAGCCCCCACGGGGCACCCGGGCCGACTCCGCGGGGCAGATCCCCGCGCGGCTCGTCCACGGGCGAGACGCGCGGGGATCGCCCCGCGGGTGAGGCCCGCGGGTGAGCCCCCGGGTCGACATATCGATTGAACATGTTCAATAATGATGGCCGGTGGGTCCGCGTCCTGAACACGGGGCGCGGGCCCACCGTGCATCCGGCACCCGCGAGGAGGACCCATGAACTCCGGCCCCACCCCATCCACCGGCCGCAAGCGCCGCACCGGATGCGTCCTCGCGATCGGTTACACCGGCCTCGTCGCGGTCGCCGGACTCGTCCGCGCCTTCACCGGAGCCCGGCCCGACGGCTTCCTCGACCTCCTGCACCTGTCGACCTTCCCCGGCTCGGTCCTGGTCACCGTCGGGCTCCTGTACCCGCTCGCGCTCCTCGACACGGAGACCGACCCGGACCCGGACGCCACCGGCAATCCCTTCGCCTCCGCCGCCCTCGTCACCGCCGGCGCGGCCGTCAACGTCCTTCTGGTGTACGGCGCGGTCCGCCTGACCCGAACCCTGCGCCGCGCCCACCGCTGACCACCCCGGCCGACCCTCGGGCAGACGCGCCGGCCGAACGCCGCGGGGACGCGCGCCCTGCGTCCTGACAGCCAGCCCGGCCCTCTCAGCCCTCTCCGTCCATGCTGCGGCGGATGCGTCCCGCGCCCGATCGGCGACGGCCGCCACGGAACCGAGGGTCAGGTCGGCGGTCGCGCTCTCGACCCCGGGATGAGGGTGAGTGGGCGCCGCGGCCTCCGCCGCCCGAACCGCCCTGGCCATCACGGCCAGCCGGGCGGCCGAGGGTGTGGCGCAGAAGGGCGAAATCGTAGCGCTCTTCCGAACGCGCGTGGACGAGGACGGCGTTGCGCGGAGAGAGCAGGGCGGGCACGAAGCCGTGGCCGGAGGTCTCCGTGCCCTCCAGCGCGGCCGGCTTCTCCTTCGCCGCCTTCTCCTCGGCCAGGCGTTCCTCGACCACGTCCTCCCCGACCGCCGGGTCGCCGGCCCGGGCGTGCTCGTCCGTGGTGGTGTCCTTCGCCCGGGACATCACGCGCGCTCCTCTTCGACCGGGTGCGGTCCCTCGGTCTCCAGGCGGTAGTCCCGGCCGAACATCTCGCGGTGCTGGTCGATGACGCGGTCGCTGGGCGGCTTCTCGCCGTCGTGCAGGCTCTGTCGCATCCGCCCCTTGCCCCCCCGCCTCGGCGGAAGTGGGCGCCGGCCGCTCGCGTCACCGGGACCCGCTCGTGGCGCCCGGACCCCGTCGGCCATGCCAGGGTCCTGCCCCCACTTCCTATCGGTCTTCTTTACCGGAACGCCCTTCCTCGCCGCGTCGGGATGGTGCCGTTCGCCGTCTGATGCGGTTGTCGTACGCCAGCGGCCAGCACGCCACCGCGAACAGCGCGAGCACCAGCCCCTCCGGGTACCAGCCGTCGGCGAAGACGGCCAGCAACACCGGTACCACCACCATGGGTCCTCCCACGGCCGCCACCCAGAGTCTTCCCCGCCCGGCCGCTGCCCCGGCGATCAGGCCCACCGCGAGGAACACGGCGACGCTGCCGCACAACAGGCGGTGGGTCCCCGGCGGCAGTGGGCCCTCGGCGTGTTTCATGGCCCCGCCGAGCGAAGCCGCGAGCGCCGCCAGGGACCCCGTCGCCACGCAGTGCAGCGGCAGGGCGAATCGCGGTGCCGGCACCCCGGAGCCCAGGAGCGGCACCCCGCAGGAGCGACGCACCGACAGCGACCACAGAACGAGCAGCAGCAGGAACGAGCCGACGGCGAGCACGGCCAGGCGCCGGTCCCACTCCGCCTCTGACGCCGCCTCGACTCCCTGGGCGACGCCCTCGCCCAGGACGATCAGGGTGAAGAGCCCCAGGCGTTCGTCCAGATGGCGCGGATCGAAGCGCGCCGCCACCGGTGCTGTCCCGTCCCGCCGCTTCTGCTCTTCGCGGTGCTCCCCCCATTCCTTCCGGGCGTGGGCCAGCATCCGGTTGCGTGAAACCGCGAACGTGAGGCCGAGGTCGACGGCGAGCCCGGCCGCCCAGAGCCAGTAGCGGCCGGTCCCCTCGACCCGTAGCGACACCAGCCAGGGCAGGACGCCGACGGTCAGCTGGGCCGCCGGCCAGTCCGCCAGGACCTCACCGCGCCCCCGCCACACCCGCGAGGCGACGACCCGTACCAGCACGTAGGCGAGGGCGAAGGTCCGAGCGTGTTCCCCGCGCACCTCCGGCACCGCCGCCGCCATCACGGCGAGCCCGAACATGCCCATGAGGACGGTCCTGGTGTGGACCGTGCCGGCCGCGACGTTCCCGTACGTCGTGAAGCACATCCACGCCGTCCAGAAGGCCAGGTACAGCACGCAGTACAGGGCGAGGTCACCGGCCGGGGGCGCGTCGTGCAGCAGGTGCGCCAGCTGGGCCACACCCGCCACCGCGACCAGGTCGAAGAACAGCTCCAGCCAGGAGGCGTGTCGCGCGGACTCCATGGAAGTCCCCGCGCCGGGCCTGATGGGGCCCGCGGGCGGGACGGGTACGTTCTCGGAACTCATACTCGCGAACATCGGCCGGAAGGCGCCTCGACTTCACCCCGGCCGTCCCGGATGCCACCCTGACAGGGGCCGGGTCCTGGAACGCCCCGGCCCGCGACAGGCCGGCCCGCGACGCTTGTTCCGGGCCGGACCAGGAACCGGCGGTTCCGTGAACCGCACCCCGCTCAGTGAGATGGCCGGTGCATCAGCGGGCGCTGATCAGAGTCTGTGCCGATCCGTCGGAGTGCAGGGCGGCGCTGATCGTGCCGGCAGGGAACGCCGGCCGCCCGCCGGGGCCGACCGGCACGGGCCGGAAGGGCTCCCAGGTCCCGTTCGCGCGGCGCAGGGAGTGGTAGACGTTGCCGTCGGCGCCGATCGCGAGAATCCGGCTCTCTCCGCTCGCCGTGCCCGCGACGGCGGCGGCTCGGGCTGCCATCGCCGGTGTGCCGTCGCCTGGCGGGGTGCGCCAGCCCTGGAGGCCGCCGTCGGCACGTACGACGTTGTGCCAGATGTTGCCGTCGAGACCGACGGCGACGATCTGGGCCTCCCGGCCCGCCGCGGTGATCGCCAGGTCGTGGCCTGCGAACTCGGGTGCGCCGACGCCCGGGACCTTGGTCCACGGTTTCCAGGAGCCGTCCGCCGCGCGGGTGGTCAGGCGCATCGCCCCGTCGGCGCCGAAGGCGACCACGCGGGTGGAGCCGTCGGGCATGCCGCTCGCCGCGGCCCGGCTCGCCCGGACGAGTCCGTTGTCGGGCCCGGGCATGGCGGCCCAGCCCTGCCACCCTCCGTCGGCGTGGC
The DNA here is from genome assembly GCF_000716625.1 of Streptomyces bikiniensis. NCBI lineage: Bacteria > Bacillati > Actinomycetota > Actinomycetes > Kitasatosporales > Streptomycetaceae > Streptomyces > Streptomyces bikiniensis. Next base: position 24,072 of record NZ_JNXJ01000051.1, read on the forward strand.
GGATGTTGTGGTGGGCCAGGCCGTCACGGCCGACCGCGACGAGCTGGGTGTCACCACCGGGCATCGCGGTGATCGAGACGTCCGTGGCCTTGAAGCCGGGGGTCTTGTTGTCGGCGGCCGGCAGGACGTTCCACCGCTGCCAGGAGCCGTCGCGGTACCGGACGGTGTGCCAGACGTTGCCGTCCAGGCCGATGCCCAGGACCTGAAGGTCTCCGTCGGGCGTGGGGGCGATGGACTGCCGGCCGCCGGAGAAGCGGAAGGAGTCGCCCGCTCCGCCGAGCGCGGTCGCGGGCGCCCAGGCGCCACTGGACGACAGACCGGTGTGGTAGTAGGTGTTCGGGGTGGTCTTGACCGGGAGGTTCCTGGAGACGATCTCCCGCTGGAGTTCTCCGGCACCGGCTCCGTCACCGTTCTGGTTGACGTCGTCGGTCATGACGATGTTCATGTTCTCGGCGACGTCGGAGTGGTTCCAGTCCTGGCGCAGCTTTCCGAGCAGCTGGCCGTTGAGCTCCCGCGACAGGGTCAGCAGGTGGTTGTCGGCGGCGGGGGAGAGGAGCCGCAGGGCGCCGAGCGCTTGGACGACCGCCGCGTCCGGTATGGAGCGGGTGGGGTCGATGATGCTCTGCAGGACGAAGAGCCTGTCGGCATCGGCCCCCGGGGCCCGGCCGAGGACCTCGTCGCCGCGGCGCTTGACCGCGTCGTAGTTGCGCTGGCGGGTGCCGGGCAGGAAGACCTCTTCGAGGATGTCCTGCCAGTCCTTGTCGACCTCGACGTAGCTTCCCCGGTAGGAGAGGGCGGACTGCCGCCAGGTCCAGCGGTAGCCGGAGTCCCCGCGCGCGTCGATGAGGACGGCGTGCTTGCCGGCCGCCATGAACTGGTCGTAGGTCGAGGTCGGCGTCAGCGTGTCGTCGGCCAGCGCGGGGTGGCCCGCACCACCGCCCAGGGCGTCGGCCAGGAGGGTCAGGGCCTCCTGGTTGTCGGCGCGCGCGGTCTCGGGGGGTGCGGCGGTGATGAGCTTGACGGTGACGAGTTCGCGCGGATGGCGGGCGACCCAGGCGGCTATCTCACCGGCCTCGCCGCGCGTGACCGTGCCGTCCGGTGCGGTCCGGTCGAAGAAGAGCCCCCCTCGCGGTCCGCCGTGGTACGTGTACCAGGCACCGTCGACCTTGCACAGCCGAAGATCGAAGTAGCGTGCTCCCGCTTCGAGCTGACGGGTGAGCGAGCCGCTCTGGGTGCGGGACATGCTGGCGGCGAGGGCGGGCCACTTGCGGGCGACGTCGGCGCTCTCACCGTACGGGCACGTGCCGCTGTTCTTGGTGATGCTCCACGATCCGGAGTCGTGGCTGCCGGGCATGACGATGCGGTTGAACGGACGGTCGCCGACGGAACCGCGCAGCTGCTCCATCCATGAATCCAGCGTGATCTCGGTGGTGCGGGCCGGAGGTGCGGCGGGGGTGACTGCGGCTGCTGGAGTGGTGGGGGTCGTGGCTCGGGCGGTTACGGCGTCCGCCACGGGAGCGAGCAGAGCGACGAAGGCCGCGGCAGTGACCAGGGATCCTCCGGCGCGCACAGCGCGCCGAGTTCGGTGGGAGCGCCGGTGCGGGGGGCGGGCGGACGTGAGCAAGCCACTGTTCCTTTCGGCCGGAGACCGGGAAAAGGCGAGTTAACGCTCTCTAACGTCTGCGCATTCTGAGCAGGGAAGTGACGGGCCGTCAACGGTAGGTGCGAGGTGCACGTGATGAAGAGGCGGCGAATCCCGTCAGGAGGGTCCGTCCGGTCCGTCCCAGGTGCGGTGGTAGTCGGCCCAGTCGGGGCGTGGTCCCGGCAGCCCGGTGTGAGGAGCGCGCAGGCCGTCGAGGGTCAGGGCCAGCATCCTGCGGCGCGCGTGGTCGTCCTCCTCGGTGCGGCGGGGATACCGGCTGAACATCTCGATGACGTGCGTGATGTCGAGCGTCGTGACGTCCTCGCGGACGGTCCCGTCGTCATGGCCCCGGCGCAGCACCCGTTCCGCCAGCGCCTTGGCCTGTTCGTTGGCGGCCGTGACCTCCTCCGGGAGACTGAACGTTCCGGCCAGGGCGGCGAAGGCGCCCGCCCGTGCGTCGACCGCCGCGGTCATGTAGTCCGCGAGCACCTCCCAGCCGGTGCCCTCGGCCTTCAGCGCGGCGCCCAGTTCGGCGATCGTCCGGGCGATGCCGATGGAGCACAGGCGCTGGAGGAGCTGCTCCTTGCTGCCGTAGCGGCGGTAGAGGGTGCCGATGCCCACGCCCGCCCGGGCGGCGATGGCGGACACGGGGGCGTCGGCGCCCTGTTCCGCGAAGACGGCGCGAGCCGCGTACAGCACCCGGACGTCGTTGCGTTCGGCCTCGGCCTGGCGTCCGAACCGGCTGCCCGCCCGGATGCCCGCGGTTTCTGGGTTCTTCATGGCGTCCAAGGTATTGCCTGTCGGAGCAATCCGCTCCGATACTCCTGTCGGAGCGAATCGCTCCGATAGGAGGTTCCGATGGAGAACACGTCCCTGCTGGCCCTGTCCGCACCCCTCTTCGTGCTCCTGGTCGCCGTCGAGATGATCTACTACCGGCTCCACCCGGACGAGAACGCCAGTGGCTACGGGGTGCGCGACACCGCCGCCAGCTTCGCCGTGGGCGCGGGCGCCGCCGTCGTCGACATCCTCTACAAGACGGTCGCGGTCGCCGTCTTCGTCGCCCTGTACGAACTCACCCCGCTGCGGGTCGAGGTCACCTGGGTGACCTTCCCGCTGATCCTGCTGGCCCAGGACTTCTGCTACTACTGGATGCACCGTGAACACCACCTGGTGCGCGTGCTGTGGGCGAGCCACGTGGTGCACCACTCCAGCCGCAGGTACAACTTCTCCACCTCGGTCCGCCAGCCCTGGACCGGCCTCACCTCGCAGATCTTCTACATCCCGCTGGCCCTGGCCGGCGTCCCGCCCTGGGCGATCCTGCTGTGCGGCGCGATCAACATGCTGACCCAGTTCTGGCTCCACACCGACCGCATCGGCAGGCTCCCCCGCATCATCGAGCGCACCATCAACACACCCTTCAGCCACCGGGTCCACCACGCCTCCCAAGGCGGCTACCTCGACCGGAACTTCGGCGGCATCCTGATGATCTGGGACCGGATGTTCGGCACCTGGGCCGAGGAGACCGAACGCCCCCGCTACGGGCTCACCAAGAACATCGACACCCACAACCCCCTGCGCATCGTCTCGCACGAGTACGCCGCCATCGGACGCGACCTGGCACGCGCCACGCGGTGGCGGGACCGGGCGCACCATCTGCTGGGCAGGCCCGGCTGGCAACCCCTGCCGGCAGAAGGGGCGGAGGCTCCCCTCGTAGACCGGACCACCACGGAACCACAGGGAACGGGGTCCGTCGGCTGCTGTCCTGATCAGACCCCCGCCACCCGTGCACCTGCGAGGCCGTCGCTACGGACACGAGACGTCGAACAGCACTCCGAACGGAACACGACAGGACGGTCACCAGGAAGGATCACCTCATGAACGGTCAAGGCCGCATACACGCCCGAACACGGGAACTGCACGAGTCTGTCGTCATCGCGGCACCACCCGAGGAGGTGTTCGCCGTACTCAGCGATGTACGCAGGATGCCCGAGTGGAGCCCTGAGTGCGTCGGTGTCCGGATCCTCTTCGCGCGTGGGAACCCCGGCCCCGTCTTCCTCGGATTCAACCGCAACGGCCACCGCCGCTGGTTCACCTTCTGCCGCGTGACCCGCTCCGTCGCCCCCGAGGAGTTCGTCTTCCGCGTCTCGATCGCCGGACTTCCCCTGGCCTCTTGGGGGTTCCTGCTCCGCCCCGCGGACGACGGCGGCACCACCGCAGGTTCCGGATCCACACACATCACCCAGTATTGGCACGACCTGCGCCGGGGCGGCCGGGGTCGCGTCGCAGACCTCCTCGGCCGGGCCGCGGCGGGCACGTCACCAGCGGCCCGAGTCCGCACCAACCGCTTCGGCATGGTCACGACACTACGTCGGCTGAAGCAGGCCGTGGAGGCCGCGTCAGGACGATAGGAGCCCGCTACGGCGGATCCGGCCGGGTCCACCATCATCCGACCGGCTCCGGAACTCGCCCACTCGCCGGCCGCGTACCTGCGCCCCTGCTGGAGCCGAACGCCGCACTCCCGTGCCCAGCGCCTTCGAGTTGCCGACGTACCCGAGCCTTGCCATGGTTTTCATGGGTGCCGCATTGTCGACTCGGGGCACGGGAGCCGGTCCGATGAGCAGTGGTCACGAGGACGAAGCCCGCTACGACAAGCCGTGGAGCAGGCCGGGGCGAGTCGGGTACGCCTTCACGCGGCTTTCGGGGATGCTGCGTCCTGACATCTCGGTCTACCGTCCGGAACCGGGGAAGGTGCATGTCGAGAACGACTGCCCGGTCGTCACCCGGGACGGCACCGTCCTGCGCGTCAATGTCTACCGGCCGCCGGGCGACACTCCCGTACCGGTGATCCTCTTCGCCCACCCGTACGGGAAGGACGACCTGCCCGAGTTCACCGCCTCGGGCCGCCCCAGGCTGTCGTTCCGCTACCGGATCATGCGCCAGACCGGACCCTTGGTCTTCTCCTCGCTCACGACCTGGGAGGGACCCGACCCGGTGTGGTGGGTCGGGCAGGGCTACGCGGTGGTGAACTGCGACCTGCGGGGAGCGGGCACGTCGGACGGCGTCGGAGCACTGCTGTCGGCCCAGGAGGGCGAGGACGTCCACGACCTGATCGAGTGGGCCGGTGCGCAGCCGTGGAGCAGCGGGGCCGTCGGCATGCTCGGGGTCTCCTACCTGGCGCTCACGCAGTGGCGGGCGGCGTCCACCCGGCCGCCCTCGCTGAAGGCGATCGCACCGTGGGAAGGGTTCACCAACGCCTACCGAGGACTGGCACGCCCCGGCGGCGTGGAGGAGAACGGCTTCCTCAGACTCTGGGACCTCGGCCTGAAGAAGGTCCGGCAGGCCTACTCCTTCCGGCGGGAGAGCGCCCGCCGACCGGTGATCGACGACTGGTACCGGTCTCTGGACCCCGACCTGTCCGCGATCGAAGTGCCCGCACTGGTCTGCGGCAGTTTCTCCGACAACAACCTCCACAGCCGCGGTTCGTTCGCCGGATTCGAGCGGATCGGCTCCGCGGAGCGGCACCTGTACACCCACCGCGGCGGCAAGTGGGCCGTCTTCTACGACCAGGAGGCCCGCGCGGCCCAACTGCGCTTCTTCGAGCGCCACCTCAAGGGACGGGACGTGCCACCACTGCCCCGGGTCCGGCTGGAGGTCCGCGACCGCGCCGACCACGTCGTGGAGGTACGGGACGAGGAGACCTGGCCACTGGAACGCACCCGGTGGACCCCCGCGTACCTCACGGTCCGGGGTCTTGCTGCCGACCCGCCGACCGCTCCGGGAGGGCTCTCCTTCGACATCCGCCGGGCAGGGGCCCGGTTCGGCTGGACGGTCACAGAAGACACCGAACTCACCGGACCCATGGCGCTACGCCTGTACGTCGAACTGCACGACGCCGACGACATGGACCTCGTCGTGGGCGTCGAGAAATGGAGCGCAGGCAGGTTCGTCCCCTTCGAAGGCTCCTACGGATACGGCCGCGACCGCGTCGCCACCGGATGGCAGAACCTCGCCCTGCGGACACTCGACACCGACCGATCGCGCCCCTTCGAACCCGTGCCGGCCTGCCTGGCGCGCGAACCCGTCCCGGCGGGGAAGGTCGTCCCCGTCGACATCGCACTCGGCGCCTCCTCCACTCTCTTCCGTGCCGGAGAACAGCTCCGGCTGGTGGTCGCCGGCCGATGGCTGTCCCCGCGCAACCCGCTGACCGGACAGTTCCCCGCCTCCTACCGAACCCGCACCCGGGGACACTGCACCCTGCACTGGGGACCAGACCGGCCCGCCCACCTCCTGCTGCCCGTCATCCCCGCGACGACATAGGACCGCCCGGACCTCTCCCGAAAACGCTCCGCACGGCGAGCGCGCTGCCCCGGCCCGTAGCAGCGCGGCAATTTTCTCCAAGCGCTCGCTGTGCTGTTCGGCGAACTCCTGAAGCCGCTGGGTATACCTGATCGCCCGCATCACCTGACCGACCGCCAAGGAGAGCCACCCATGAACGCCCCGCCCACCCCCGCCGCCGACATCCGCGACCAGCAGATCGCCGACCCGCGCGCCGCGCTCCAGCGCGCCGTCCCGCTGCTCGCCTTTGCCGCCGGACGCGAGGCGGATACCGACCCGCGCCAGTTGGCACTGCTGTCCGCGGCCGCCGACGACCTGACGGACATCCTCGACCGCACCACCCCCTGAACCACGTTCTCCCCGAAGGCAGGCCTGCCGCCCGCCCCCGCCGGCATCCGTAGCCGGCACCCCGTCGCCCCGTCCGTTGCCGCGGGCGGGGTTTCGGCGCAGAAGGGTGGAGCAGGCGGCCCGGACCACACCTGTTCCCGGCCGCGCCACGGCACCCGGCTTGTCTCGCCGCGCAGACTCCGGCCGGAAAACGATCTCCGGACCCGCCCTACGGCTTCGCCTGTGTGCGGGTCTCTTCGCATTTCTTATGCGGAATCAGTATTGTTAATACTGGGGTGGTATTCATGATGAGTTCGGAAGAGGTGCTGCGGCTCACGGTCGCGGCGTTGATGTCGCGGAGTGGTGAGCGGCAGGGCGATCTGGCTGCCGGGATCGGCCAGTCCCAGGCGCAGGTGTCGCGCAAACAGTCCGGCCGTCAGCATTGGTCGCTGGATGATGTCGACTTGTTGGCCGCGCACTATCGTCTGCATGCTCTGGATGTGCTGGCCGGGCCCACTCATGCGGTCGGTGTTCTGCATGGCGTGCTGCCCAGTCTCCAGGCGGCGGCGGGCGGTTCGCTGTTTTCCGCCCGGGTCGGCGCTCCGGGTCCGGCGCTCGCTCCGGTCCTGGAGGAGCCCGCCGTGCAGGAGTCCGCGGACTGCGACCCGTCCGGCCCGGCTGCCCAGACCGCCCGCGCTGCCTGTCATCCGGCCCCCCGCCCCGTCTCCGCCCCCGTGCCCCTGGCCGCCCCGGTCGTGTCTTCGGGGCCGCCGTGTGTGCTGTGCGGGCAGCCTGCCACGGACGAAGTGGACGGCTTCCCGCAGCACTTGGCGGCCGAGGACTGCGCGGCGGCCGTCGCCGCCGCGAGTACGCCCGCAGCACCCGCGATCGCCGTCCCAGCGTCGCCGCAGGGCTCGCCCCCGACTCCTCCGGTAACTCCAGCCCTGCCCCCTGTGGCTCCGGCCCCGCCGCCGGTCGCCGGGCCTGCGCATGCCGCAGTCCCGTCCGTTCCCGCCGTCGCGCCCGCGCTGGCCGGTGTGGCCCCCGGTCCTGCCGAGTCGAATTCGGTCGGGTCCGCTCCCGTGCCCCTCGCCCCGGCCGCCCCGGCACCCGCCGCGCCGGCGGCCCTGCGGCGTAAGGGCGCACCCGGGTACGCCTCGAGCACCCTCGTGGACCAGATCACCGGACGGGTCCACGACGTCCTTCAGGAGGCTGGCGGGGATCTGGCGGCGGCCGAGGCGGCGCTGATCAAGCTCGCGATTCCCGACGTGATGGCACTGCTCAAGCTTTCCCGGGTGGGCGGCCGGTACGAGCATTCCGAATTCCCGCCGACCCACGACATTCTCAGCAAGAAATCACAGAAGGGCTCGGACGATATTTGGGAGGGGCGTCCGAAGTGGCGTAACGCGAACCTGCTTGCGGCTGCCAGGAACGGTGCACAGGTCCAGGTGACCGCACTCGACATGAACGCCGCCTACCTGTCGGCGTTCAAGGCGTGGCTGCCGATCGGGAAGCTCGTGGAGGACACTAGCGGCGTCCACGACCCGAAGAAGGCCGGCGTCCACCTGATCACCCCGGCCGCCTGGGACCACACCGACCTCCCCAACCCGCTCGGCAACCGCATGGAGCCGGGGGAGCTGTGGGTCGGCGAGTCCACGCTGCGCCTGCTCCTCGACTGCGCCCGCAAGGGCCTGGCAGACCCTCCGGTCATCCACCGCTCCCTCGTCTCCGGGGCCACGGAATCCCTGCTGGAAAAGCTCCGCCGGGCCCTAGCGGAAACCCGCCGGACCGCCCTCGCGGAAAACGACGAACTGACCATCGCTTACATCAAGGCCATGTATTCTAAATTCGTGTCCACCATCGGAGAATCCGCCGCGAACCGCGAACTGCGCCGACCGGACTGGATGCACATCATCCGTGCCAAGGCATTCGCCAACCTGTGGCTGAAGGCCTACAGAGCACACCAGGCCGGCCTTGAGGTCGTCGCCATCTCCGGTACCGACGAACTCCACGTCGCGGGCGACTGGCGTTCGGTCTTCCCGGAAGGCCGTGACCTGAACGAGGTCAAGGAGAAGGACACCTACATCCTCGGAGGCAAACGCTGATGGCCGGATCACCCGATCTGTGGTCGCGCTGGGGCCAGTTCGAGAAGCACGACACCCGCGGAATGAAGGGCGGCGAAGCCCTCGTCCTGGAGCTGAACCGGATCGTCTACTCCTCGGGCATCTCCTCCCCGGTCACCTCCCGCCGCGGCCTCGCCGCCCGCCTGCGCTACCTCGACAGCAAAGCCGGCCGCGAAGCACTGCGCGAGCAGGGCGTGAGCCCCCGCACGATCCGCGCATGGATGAAGGACAAAGGCAAGATCGCCCTCACCCCCGCGAGCCGCGAGAAGCTGGACTCCGCCTACTGGCACCGCCGCCGCGAAAACCTGATCCGCTCCGGCTGGCTCACCCGCCACCTCGACAACGACGGCCAGGGCCGGCGGATGGAGATCTACCCCGTCGACCAGCACGGCGTGGCCCCCGAGTTCCGCCGCGACCTCTCCCAGCGCACCGTCACCGTCCGCTACGTCTGGGACGACCTCGTCAAGGCATGGGCCGACAAGGACCAGAACGGCGTGGACGAGATCTGGGACGACGTCCTCTCGGACCTCGACTCCGACTACAACGCCTACGCCTACGTATCCTCAGTCGGCATCAACGCCTGACCACACAACCCGTCCCTCCCCGCTGGCGTTGCAGCCTCCAGGGTGGCTTTGTTCACGAGTTACGACAGCAGCTGTTCATGACTTCGGGAGACATGAGGAATCGAACGGTGCAGGGAGCGGACGGGTACCGAAATCGGGGCAGCCTTCGGCGCCAGGGGCTCGAAGCCTGTTCGTCCTCATCCCATCGGGTTGAGGACGAGACTCCAGGTCTGGCCGACGAGGTCGTGACCGAATGCCCGGTGAGGCCTCTCGTCGGTGAGGATGAACCCGCAGTGCTGGTAGATCCTGCGCGCGGACGCGAGGTTGTCGGTGGTCCACAGCGTCACACGCCGGTAGCCGGCCGCGCGGGCGAAAGCGAGGGCTTCTTCGGCCAGGTGACTGCCCACGCCGAGGCCGCGGGCGTTCGGGCTGACGAGGAGGACGCGCAGCTTGGCTGTTCCCGGCTGGTCCCCGGCCGTAAGCATGACGCAGCCCGCCCGGTCGCCGTCGACCTCGGCGATCCAGGCCGCCTGCGCCGCTGGAGCGTGTCCCGTCGCGTAGTCGGCGACGATTCGGGCCACCAGGGCTTCGAACTCCGTGTTCCAGCCGAACTGCTGGTCGTACAGCTCGCCGTGGGCCATCACTATCCAGCCCAGATCGCCTGGGTGGTCGGCGCGGCGAACCGCGATCTCCTGTCGGGCCCCGTCCTGCATGCGCACTCTCCGTAATGATTGAATCCGAATAGTTACTGAAACGACTGTGTCAGTGGCTCTACGCTAGGCCCATGTCCTCGACAACCGCAAACCCTTCCGCACGCCGGACCGAGCTTCTCGAAGCCGCTTACCAGTACGTGCTTCGCCACGGTCTGGCCGGACTGTCGCTGCGCCCACTCGCAGAAGCGATCGGCTCCAGCACGCGCGTGCTGATGTTCCTGTTCGGGAACAAAGACGGGCTCGTGCGGGCGTTGCTGGAACGAGCCCGCACGGAAGAGCTGGCACTCATGGCGGGACTCCGTCGGCCCGAGCGGCCCGTCGATCTCGCCACCGCGGCGCAGGAGGTGTGGACATGGCTCGCCGCTGACGCACACCGTCCGCTGCTGCGCCTGTGGGCCGAGGCATACGCCCGCTCCCTCGTCGATCCCGACGGCCCCTGGGCCGGGTTCGCCAGGAGCACCGTGGAGGACTGGCTCGACGTACTCGCCGGCTGCCAGCCGCAGGCCGAGCGGGACACCGAGGAGATCGTCGCGCGCCGCACACTGACGCTGGCCGTACTGCGCGGCGCGCTGCTCGACCTGCTGGCCACCGGCGACGAGAGCAGGGTCACCGGCGCCGTCCACCAGCAACTGGCTCTTCTGCGCGGCGCTGAAGGCACCGGTGATTGACCGCCGGCTACGGAAGTCGCCTGGGAATTTGCTCTTTGTGGATCCGGCTACTGCTGCTCGACGCGGGGGGAATCGAACAAGACATGAGGCCGCGCCTCCCGAAGTCGTGAACAACTGCTGTCGCATCTCGTGGACAGAGCCACCCGGGTGTCCTCTGACAAGCGATCCTGACCGGTTGCCAAGCGACATCGACCGGCGCGATCGAACCGCCCGTCGGTACGGTCAGCCCATGGAAGACCTACCCGAGAGCGTGGACCGCCACATCCTGGACCACCGGATCGTCCTGGCACTCAAGGCGATCATGGACGCGTCCGGCCGCACGCTCCATGAAGCGATCGACATCTTCGGGGTCCGATACGAGGAGCTCCGCCGCGACCGGCCGGATGACTTCCAGGTGAGCCGCGAGGAGTACAGGCGGGGCGTCTGCACCTGACCTGCGGTCTTCCCACCGGTCAAACTCACCTGGTAACCAGTCGAGATCACCTGTCAGAGGGCACCGGGGGCGGACAAGGTCCCGTTCAGCCCGTGCCGATATGGCGTGCGCGGGTGAGGTCCGGCGCCCAGACGCGCTCTGGGACGCAGTACCGCCGGGCCGCCCCACCCTCCCCTGCTCTCTGCCGCGCACGGCCAGGAGCACGCCCGCGCCATGCGTCCCGGCGCCCCTTGCTGCCGTGTCCGGCCCCGTCCAAGTCGACGGATCTTCGGGTCGGACTTCCTGTAGAGCTCCAAGTGGGTCCTGTGAGGAAGTGGTCGGCGGCGCCGGCCTCCTCCTCGCACCCCTTGACATGCGGTTCACAGCCTTGCGCAGGCACCCGGTGCGGGAACCTGGGGGCAACTTGAAAGGCAACCCGCCCGCGCCCTGGTCTCGCCCTCGCTGCATGACGTGGGTCACTTCGAGTAATAAACGGCTGCTACCCCCCAAACAACTAAAGGAGCAAGGCCGTCTGGCTGGGCTCTTAGCAGTACCTCAGGCCGCATTCAATATGCCGACCGCCCGGGAAAGTCCCAGGTCAGGTATTGAATGCGGCCTTCGTCATACCCATCGTGATCAGGAGTTGCAGGCCTTGGTGTGCGGCGTCGCAAGGTGTCCTCACCAACTCGGCGGACCGTGCTCACGGTGCCCGTCAAGCGTTCGCGAACCCCCTCCGTTCCAGGGCCCGCAGGGCGGACAGGCGGATTCTCGCGAGAACTCGATCCACCGCCCGCCACGCCGGACTGTTGCCCTCAGCGCTCACCCGGAGCGCCCCCAAGCGCCCGAAAAAACCACCGTGTCCACGCTCGCCCTGCTCGTCGTCCTGCTCCTGGTCGTCACCGGCGTCCTGTTCCTCGGCACCATCGGTTACCTGACTGACCGCCACCCACGCCTGGCCGAGCCACTGGGTGCCTGCGCCGCCTGGGCCGCCGTCTTCGTCGCTCTCGTCGCCCTCGTCGTGGCGCTTCGGTGACCCGTCGAACCGGCCCCGCCGCCAGTCACACACGGAGTCACACGACCTGTTGGTCACACGGGCTGACCTCGGCCGATACCCCGAAACCTCCGCCCGGCGCCGCATGTGACTGCGCCTTATGTGACAGCTCCGCCCGGCGGCGGCTGGCCCGCTCGGAATCGAAGGCGCGCACCCCCTTGACCACTTTGCAGTTGGAGGCGGGCCCCCTTTGACTACCCGCTGGTCAAAGGGGGCACGGACTCGCTGGCATTGTCTGGTCGGCGCGGGTGGTTGCCGGTTACAGGTCGGGGGAGTGCCGGTCCGGGCTGCTCAGGATGGCGCGGGCGTTTGCTGCCAGGTCGGCAACCGGTAACTGGTAGCTGTTTCTTCGTGTGCCAGGTCCGGGCTTCCTCTTGATGGTGCTGGGCCTGCCTGCCGGTTCCGAGCGCGCGTCGTTCGGCGGGCTTGCTCGCGGGCTGGGTGCCGAGGACGCCTCGGGCGCGTAGCTCGTCGAAGTCGGGTAGGTGGACGTTGGACAGAGTGGCGAGGAGGTCGACCTCGTGGCCCTGGGCCTGCGGGCCTTTTCCGAGGTCACGGCAGGAAGTCACACGATCATCGTACGGACAGCAGGGTGGCCGGCCGGTCAGGCGTCTCGCGTGCCCGGTCGGGGCCAGCCCCTTTGACCCACCGCGCTGGGCCGTGCCCTCTGGCCTGGCCGCGTGCTCCGGACGGACACCTACCTCCTCTTCATCACGACATGGAGCCTCGGCCCCGCCGCCCTCCCCCGTCCCCGCAAGCACCGCCCCTCACTGAGCTTGCCCGTGAGCTGTAGAAGTCGTATGCGGGCCCGGTCCCCGACTCTGTACGAGTGCGGCTTTCTCCGCATGCCGTAAGGAGTCCCGGAACCGACAGGGTTCCGGGACTCCTCGGGATGGGGCCCGGGCGGTCAGCCGGACAGCGGCCGGCGGGGTGGTGGTACGGCCCGCAGCAGTTCCCACAGGGGCTTGGAGCCGCCGGCCCAGGTGCCGAGCAGGGTGCGGTCGACCAGGTGCAGCCGTTGGGAGTGGGCGAAGTCGAGGGCGGGTTTGGAGAATCTGCCGTTGGTGACGAGGACGACGATGTCGCCTCCGTGTACGGGGCGGCCGGTGCCGTTGAGTACCTGCAGGTCCGGGCTGCCCACGGCTGCTCCGGACAGGCCGTTCTTCCTGTGCTTGCACTGGATCACCCAGCGCCGCCCGTAGGGGTCGGTGGCCTTCACGTCCGCGCCGTTGTCCCCGGCACCGCCGACCTGCACCGCGTCCACGCACCCGTCGCGCTGCATCAGATCCCGTACCGCGTGCTCGAACTGCCGGTGGTGCAGCGCGTCCAGCTGCGCCAGCGCATACCGCAGTCCCTGCAGGCGCACCCGCTCCCACCGCGCGGCCCGCTGCCTGCCGACCACCCAGAGGGCCACCGCCCCGCCGACGCCGAGCACCAGGACGACGGGGATCCAGGGGTGCGCGCGTACGAAGTCCACGATCGCCGCGATCACAGATCCCGCGATGATCAGAGCACCGAGGGCCAGCAGGAGCTGCTCGCTGCCGTCGGCCTTCCTGGAGCGTCGCCGTCTCACCGCTCGCCTCCGCTGCGGTCCCACTTGATCGGGTAGGACACCGTCGGCACCGGACGCGGTGCGGTCTGCTTCCACCCGGGCCACCGGATCGGATACGACACGGTCGGCGTCGGCACCGGAGCCTTACGGGGCGCGGGCTTCTCCCGGCCCGGCCATTTGATCGGATACGTCACGCCAGACGAGGACCACGGCGCCGGTAACCGTTCCCCGCCGCCCGGTGTGCTGCCTGTCGTCGTGCCGGAGCTGCCGAAGACGAACACGGCTGCCACGATCCCGATGGCCAGCACGGTCTGCTTGTGCGTTCCGGCCGGCGCTCTCCAGTGCGCCCGCACCGGTGTTCCGTCCTGCTTGGTGTATCCCCTGATAAACGGCAAGGCCGAAGCCCCCTCCCCTGATCGGTCGCGCGCCTCCCACGCGACCGATCAATATAGGGCCCGGCACTGACAGGGGGTCACACACAAGCCACTCCTCGTGATCTTGGAGTGCCCCGGCCAGGCCCCCGAGCAGGAGGAGCTGCGCTTCTGCTCCCGGCATGGCGGGGCCGGGCAGAACACGGAAACCGGCTCCGCCAAGTCCGGCGACCTGCTGGAGTGGTGGTTCATCAGAGCTGCAGCGTCTGTCGACACCGTCGGGACTGCTGCCACACCCACGCAGGCGTACAACTGGGAAAGAGCAACCGCTTATAAGGCGAGGGGCCCGGCCAATGGCCGGGCCCCTCGTTCTTGTGCTGCTGGCTACCGGGGTAACCCGGGCGCCACGCTGGCCGGAGCCGGTGGAGTCGGCGCCTGCGTCGCACCGCCGCCTCCGCTGCCGAGCGCCGCCAGGATCAGCAAGAGCAACAGCAGCCCGCCTCCGCCGGCCGCCGCGGCGGCCGGGGCCCCGATCTGCCGGTGGTGCGCCCGTACGTAGGAGCCGTCCGCCCGGTAGTGCCCCCGCACCCTGATGGTGCGGACGGTCTCCGGCAGGGCCTGCGCCTCCGGTGCTCTGCGAGGGGAGGGGATACGGCCCGACGCCGGACGGGACCGTCGCGTATGGGGCCGGACGTAGGAGCCGTCCTTGCGGTAGTGACCTAGAACGTGATGAGCCATGGGGACCGTCCTTCGATCAGTCGAAGAGGTACGCGATGACGGCTCTGAGCCGCATCTCTCACGGTAAGACCCACCACTGACAACCATGCCAAGCCCCCGCTCACGAGCCCGGACCCGGGCCGAGGGGTGCACCGAAAGGGGGCTGCAGAGTTGCTCCAGGAGTTGCCCTAAGAGCTCGTAACGCGATCATGATCGAGCCTTCTTGAGTCTTCTCCAGCAGATGAGACTGCAGGCGAGGGAGACGAAGGTGTCGTGGAGTTCGGTGCGGCGTTCCCAGCGGACGGCGAGGCGTTTGAACTGGTGGAGCAGGGCGAAGGTCTGCTCGACAACATAGCGGAGCTTGCCCAGGCCCTCGATGTTCTGGGCGCCTCTGCGGGAGATGACCGGGAGGATCCGGCGCTTGCGGAGTTCGCGCCGGTTGGGGTGGGAGTCGTAGCCCTTGTCGCCGAGGAGGGACTGAGGGCGTCGGCGGGGCCGCCCTGGGCGGCCGGCGACGGGAGGGATGCCGTCGATCAGGGCGAGGGTCTGGGTGACGTCGTTGACGTTGGCGGCGGCGGTGATGACCGTCAGCGGGGTGCCGCGTCCGTCGCAGATCAGGTGGTGCTTGCTGCCCGTCTTCAGCCGGTCGACCGGCGACGGACCGGTGTCAGCTCCCCTTTTTCGCGCGGACGTGGGAGCCGTCGACGCACGCTCTGGACCAGTCCAACTCGCCGGCCGCGTCTATTTCGGCGAGCAGGACCCGGTGCAGCCGGTCGAAGACCCCGGCCTTCTGCCACCGCCCCAGGCGCTGCCAGCAGGTCTGCCCGGAGCCGAACCCCAGTTCCAGGGGCAGCAGTTGCCAGGCTACGTCGTTGTGCAGCACGTACAGGATGCCCTGCAGGCGCATCCGGTCCGGCACCGGCCGGGGGCCGGGAGCCTTCTCGGGCCAGGGCGGCAGCAGCGGCTCGATCAGCGCCCACAGGTCATCGTCCACGATCCACGGCCGGGTACTCGCACCATCCCGAACGGCCGAATCATCACACCGGTCACGGCCGACCACGGACGTTCAACAAGATCGTGTTACGAGCTCTACGAACCTCATTCTGAAACGATCAGTGAGCCTCTTTCATCCTGTGCTGGAGGGTGAAATGGGCTGGTCAGCAGGTGTGGTGACGAGGCAGGGCCCCTCGTCGTTGGCGTGGTGATCTCACTCAACACGCTGGCGACCGAAGGGGCCCTGGTGGTTCCGTATCCTGCCATGCTCGACGTCCCGCACGAGCTGGTCGAGCACGTTGCCCGGCTGCTCCACGAGCATCGCCAAGCCCGCAACACCCGCTGGCGCAAGCTCGGATGCTTCAAACAGGCTCTGCTCACGCTGGTCCATCTGCGGAAGAACGAGACGTTCTCCCAGCTCGGAGCCAGTTTCGGGATATCGCAGGCCACCGCCTGGTGGTACGTCGACGAGACTCTGGACGTCCTGGCCGGCTGGGCTCCCGGCCTCCACGAAGCGCTCACCGGCCTTGGTGAAGGCGACTACGTCATCGTTGACGGCACGCTGATCCCCATCGACCGCATCCGTGCGGACGAGCCGTATTACTCGATGAAGCACCGCCGGCACGGCATGAACGTGCAGGTCATCGCCCATCCTGACGGCACACCTCTGTGGTTCTCGCGTGCGACACCGGGCCGCACCCATGATCTGGCCGCAGCCCGGGCCCACGGGATCGTGCAGGCCTGTCTGACGCGGCAGATCCTTGTCCTGGCGGACCGCGCCTACCAGGGCGCCGGCGCCACCGTCCGCACCTCGTACAAAAACCACCGCGAACAGCCCGATCACTACCAGCAGTTCAACCGCGACCACGCCCGACTCAGAGCTCCCGGCGAACGCGCCTTCGCACAGCTCAAATCCTGGCGGATCCTCCGCCGGGCCCGATGCTCCACCCGCCGCATCAGCACCATCGTCCAAGCCATCCACACCCTGATGACCTGCAACTATTCAGGATGAAAGAGGCTCAATGATTGACGTGTGTGAGGGGTCGGGGGCTTGGTCGGGTTGCCGGTCGGCCGCGGGTGAGTCGGTGGACCATGATGCCGATCACGGCCCAGCGG